>CAZOON010000053.1:0-8647 GCA_964581445.1 uncultured Halanaerobiales bacterium
ACAATCACCTTTGCTTTTTTTAAATAATCCATATTGTCCAAAAGGCGATGTAGACCAGCAACACCTACATCATTGATACTTTCAACATTATTACCCATAATACTTGCTGTTTCAACTACCTCTTCTACTACAGGAATATCAGAAGTACCTGCACTAAGAACAAGCATTGAGCCTACCCGGGGTAAAGCTTTCCTCTCTAAGATAATCATCCTGGCAAGCTCATTATATCTAAGTTCAGGTATGCTTTTTTTTGCTAATTTATATAAATCAGAATTAGCCCGGCTGGCCAGTATATTATCATTCTCTTTTGCCAGAGCTTCAATTATTTTAACAGCCTGCTCATCTGTCTTTCCTTCACATAGTACAACTTCTGGAAAACCTCTTCTTTTCTTGCGATCATGATCAATCCTGGCAAAACCAAGGTCTTCATATTTCATCTTAACACCACCTGTTTTAATACATTCAAGTAAACTTACTCAAAACCTTGCCATCAAGATAATCAAACTTTTTCCCCTGATATGTATCTCTTTTTTCCATTTCATTTATAATCATTTGATGAATCTTGGTCCAATTAAGACCCCAGTTTACAAAAAGGGTATTCTCTTCCGGAGTTCTGCCCAGAAGCCTCTGTACTGCTATCTTAGGATCAAGATGTTCAAGAAACATAATTACCCTGTTTATATATTCTTCAAGTGGGATTACTTTAAGCTCTCCTCTTTCATATTTATCCGCAAATACGGTTCCTTTTGCAATATAAAGTGCATGTAGTTTAACGGTATCGACCTTTAAAGCAGACAATATTTTTGCATTTTCCACTACATCAATCATCGTATCTCCCGGTAAATTAAGTATTAAATGAACCCCGATATCAACATCTTTATCTTTTGTCATCATAATTACATCCAGAAATTCCGCCAGGGAATGTCCCCTGTTTACTGATTTTAAAGTCCTATAATTAACTGTCTGTAATCCAAACTCAAAACTAATTTTTTTTCTGGAGCTCTTTAATATCTCTCTTAAATATCTCCTGCTTAAACAATCAGGCCTGGTTGAAAAAGAAAGCTCTACCACATCCTCAATATCCTGGGCCTCTTTAAGATAATCCAGTAGTTTTTCTAAAGGTAGATAGGTATTAGTATAGTTTTGAAAATATGCAATAAATTTCTTTGCATTATAGCGCTCTGCAATAAAGTCCTTTAGTTCAAGTAGTTGCTCTCCTACAGGTTTTCTTGCCGGTAAACTTTCAAAACCACCTGAGTTTTCACCACAAAAATCACAGCCACCTGTAGCAATATTACCATCACGGTTGGGGCAGGATACCGGAATAGTTACAGGTAATTTATAGGTCTTTACCCCGTATTTTTTTATTAAATAATCTGAATAAGTATAATATCTATCCATTAATTTTAAGCACCCTTAATTTTTTATTCTTTTTTTAATAGTCAGAAGCTCTCCCGGTGAATTTTTTTGATTTATAAAGTGATAATGGGCAACATTAAAGTCTTCTTGCTTTAAAGACTCACTGTAATCCATTAAAGTATCTTTCTCCTCTTGACCACCAGGATGTCCACTATACATAACCAGTATAATAAGTCCATCCCCTTTGATTAACTTAATAGCAGACTTTAATGCCTTCAGGCTACTTTCTTTTTCAGTTTTTATTTCTTTATTTCCTCCTGGCATAAAACCAAGATTAAAAATAGCTACAGTTAATTCTTCTGTAATATATGTCTCCATATCTTCATGCCCGGCACAAAAAAGACTAACCCTGTCACACAGACCAGTTTCTTTTAATAAAATTTCAGTCTCTTCAATGGCCTCTTCTTGAATATCAAAACCATATACATGTCCACCTTCACCAACCAGCTCTGCCATAAATTTTGTATCCAGGCCATTTCCCGTAGTGGCATCTAATACGACACTTCCTGCCTCAATATGTTCTTTTAATAAAAGATGAGAAAAATCAACGGCCTGTATCAAGTCACTACTCATAATTATTCACCTTCCCGATATTAAATATTTAATAAATTTGCATAATTATTTCCTGATATTGCAGCAATATCATTACTACTTAAAGAAGTCTCTTCTAATATTTTATAATATTTTACTGCTGATATCAAAGGATAATCACTACCCAGAAGGATTTTATTCTCTAATCCAGCACTTTTTATTACTTCATATATCTTATTATCAAAAAGATATGGTTGAGCAGCTGTATCATAATAAACATTTGAAAGTATATCTTTCATCTCAGGCATTAATTCATAAAAGAAAAGTCCTCCCCCAAGATGAGCAAAAATAATTGTTAACTCAGGAAAATTTTCTGCAAATACTGCCCCTTCTTCAATCGAATCATCTGTCTTACCACAATAATAATGACCAATGGGTTCATTAATATGAACAAGTAAAGGCCAATTTTCATTAATACAAAACTTTGCTATATTCTTCATTTCATCTTTTGATTTCAAATCAAAATCCTGACCCTCAGGAAATAACTCACCTATACCCTTCAGGCCTCCCTTTTTACAGCGCTCTAATTCTTCTTCCAGATCTTCTGCAGTAGGATTCACTACAGCATAAGCTATTAATCGCTCAGGATACTTTTCTACCATCTCCATAGTATAATCATTTACCAGGCGACAGAGCTCCATATTTTTAAAAGCAAAACCAAAAACAACTGATTTATCAATATTATTTTCATCCATATGTACTATTAAATCATCAGCAGTAGTAAATTTATTCACCTTACTCCCGGAAAGCAAATCAAAATATTTATCTTTCTTGCGATATTTCTCTGTATTCTCAATAAGCTCCGGTGGTGTTATATGAACATGACTATCTATTATCATTTTCTATCACTCCTAAGATTTTTCCAGACTAAAATATTTAAAAGAAAAAATTGGAATAATTTTTTTCTCCAGACTGTTTATAATAATAAACGAGATTAAATTTAGGAAAGGTGGATTAAATATGTATCAGCAAGGTTATGGACAAAATCAGCCGGGACAAAATCAACAACGTATGAATCAACCGCCTGATGTTGTAACAACAAAAGACCTGGCATATCTCAAAGATGCCATGTCCTGGGAATTACTGGCCATGAAAAAAGCACACTATTTTGCCCGCCAGTCAAGAAATGATATCATCAGACACAATCTGGATAAGGCAGGTCATATGCATCAACAACATTATCAATTGTTATTAAGTCATCTCGACCCTAATAAAACCTATAGACCACATTAAAGGAGGTTAATTATGGATCAACAACAAAATTATCAGCAAGAAATGACCATTAAGAATCCCAAATCCTCTTCGATACCAAATGTAAAATCCCCGGAATTAAATGACAGAGATTTTGTTAATGATTTACTGGCAAACGAAAAATACCTGACAGATAGCTTTAATGTATTTGCCCGTGAAGCCAGTAATACACACCTGTATAATGATATAAAAAGGATTATGAATGAAACCCATGATTGTGCCCGGGATTTATTTAATGTAATGTTCCAGGAAGGATTTTATAAACTCCAGGCGGCAAATCAACAGGAAGTCCAGCAAGCACAACAACAGTTTTCAAATTACTTAAATAGTCAGGGCCCATATTAAATACTCCAGGGTTGCCTTTAAAGGCAACCCTCAATTTTTATTAATAGTTTATTATTGAACCTGAGCCAATCTCTTTAATATTAACTACATCTGCCAGAGCAATTTTAGATTTTAGATCCGTACAGTGACAGGCATGAACCATATCAGGCTCAATCTTTTTCATATAATCAATTGTACCCTGTAATTGTTTTTCTGAAGGACTTTGCAGATGAAAACCTCCTATTATATCCCTTATTTTATCTTCACCGGTCACTTCAAATGCCTTTTCAATAATATTACAGATGCCACTATGAGAGCAACCGGTAATAATAATGAGACCTTCATCAGTCTTATAAGCCATAGCAGAGTCTTCAATAACATAATCATCCTCTACTACACCATTATTTATTACCTTACCAATAGGCTCTTTTGCTTCAAAATTATTATTTCTATCTATTTCTCCTAAAAAAACCAATCTATCATTTATCCACACAGGCTCTTTACTTAACTCAAGGTTAAAATGTTTAGCCAGTCTATCCTTTGATAAAAATGAACCAACTTCATCATATTCATCCAGACTACGCGAAACAAAGGTATCTGGATGTGTAAGCAATTTAGATCTTTTAACTTCAAGCCCTTCTATTTTTGATTCAGTAATATATCTAATTAAATGTGGCAAACCCCAGGTATGGTCAAGATGACTATGTGATAAAACAATATAATTAATATCACGCAAATTTATACCCATTTTATTAGCATTTAAAAGAAATGCTTCAGAATAACCAAGGTCAAAAAGTAATTTTGTCTCTTCATCTTCAATCAAAAAAGAAAGCCCGGGCTCACCATAAAGATATCTGTCAATAAGAGTATTATTATCAACAAGCACAGTTAATTTCATTATTTTTCCTCCCTGTTAATCCTTCATTTTTAATAATAATTGACCAGATTGTACCTGCTCACCAGAATTTACACAGATTACATCAACATTTCCACTGACCTTTGCCGTAACATTTGTTTCCATCTTCATCGCCTCAAGAATTAAGAGGCTCTTATTCTTCTCAACTTCTTCCCCTTCTTCAACCAATATTTTAGCAACCTTCCCGGGAATACTGGCAGCAATTTCATAATCATTATCCGGATCGGCCATTTTAACCCCTTCAATCTCAGTTTTAACACTACTTGCCTTATCCAGAATTTTAATCTCCCGGCGAAATCCATTAATTTCAAAAATCATACTCCTTTTCCCGTTTTTATCAACATTTCCTATTTCCAATAACTTAATTACTAGAATCTTACCCTCTTCAATTTCAACTTCACTAGTTTCCCCCTCATGTAAGGCATGAAAGAAAATATCACTCCCTACCCGACTGAGGTCACCATATTCATCCCTAAAATCAAGATATTCCTGAAATACTTTTGGATAAAGGGCATAACTCAATATATCTTTCATATCTGCATCATAATTATATTCTTCTTTTAGTTTGTTTTTAATATTAGCAAAATCAATAGGCTCAAGTAGCTCACCCGGCCTGACTGTAATTGCTTTTTCTCCTTTTAAAACAATCTCCTGTAAATCTTCAGGAAAACCGCCCTCAGGCTGACCTATCATGCCTTTAAAATAGGCCACTACAGAATCAGGGAAAGACAGGTCTTTACCCTTTTTAATTATATTATCTGAGTTGAGTTCATTTTGCACCATAAATATGGCCATGTCGCCTACTACTTTTGAAGAAGGTGTTACCTTCACAATATCACCAAACAGCTCATTAACCTCTTTATACATTTCCTTTACTTCCTTAAAACGATGCCCGAGACCCAGACTTTCTACCTGTGGCCTCAAATTAGAATACTGGCCACCGGGAATCTCATATTTATATATTTCGGCAGTGCCGGATTTTAAATCAGATTCAAATTGTTCATATACCGGCCTGACAGCATTCCAGTAATTAGAAATTGCCTGGATTTTATCAATATTAAAGCCAGTATCCCGCTCGGTATTTTTCAAAGCTGCTACTATCGAATTCAGGGCAGGTTGACTTGTCAGGCCAGACATAGCATTAAAGGCAGTATCAACTATATCCACCCCTGCCTCAGCAGCCATTATGAGGGTAGCAACCCCATTACCACTTGTATCATGAGTATGTAAATGAATCGGAATATCTATTTCATCTTTCAGGGCTGAAACAAGTTCATAAGCTGCATATGGTTTAAGCAATCCGGACATATCTTTGATGCCTAGAATATCTGCACCTATCTCTTCTAGCTGTAATGCTTTTTTAAGATAATAATTTATATCATATTTTTTCCGGCTTTTATCAAGAATATCACCAGTATAACATATACAGGCCTCAGCCAGTTTATTATTTTTCTTTACCTCATCAACCGCTACTTCCATACCCTTAAGCCAATTTAATGAATCAAAGATACGGTAAAGGTCTATTCCACTCTCAGCAGATTCCTTAATAAATTCTCTGATAACATTATCTGGATAATTTTTATAACCAACTGCATTTGAGCCCCTTAATACCATTTGAAATAGTATATTTGGTATGCGCTCTCTTAAATCTTCTATTCTTTTCCATGGAGATTCCTTTAAAAAACGATAGGCAACATCAAAGGTTGCACCACCCCACATTTCAAGAGAAAATAGCTGTTTTGATAGAACTGATGTAGCCCGGGCAATCTTTACCATATCTACTGTTCTCATCCTGGTAGCCATTAATGATTGATGAGCATCTCTATAACTTGTGTCTGTTAATAAAAGTTTATCCTGAGCTCTAATCCATTCAACAAAACCTTCAGGCCCGTTTTTATCAAGATTCTGTTTTGTACCTTTTAAATCTGCCGGCACTTCTAACTTTGGTACAATTGGAACATCAAAATCCTTTTTCACACCCCTGGTTTCATTAACTATTTTTTCTCCCAGGAATTTTAGTATCCGCAGCTCTTTATCTGTCTTGGGGCCAATATCAAATAAATCAGGATTATTTTCCAGAAATCCAGTATCAGTTTTTCCTTCTATAAATGTTTCATGATTTAATACGTTTATTAAAAAATCAGCATTTGTTTTAACTCCCCTGGTTTTTGTTTCGTCTATTGAGCGCCTGGCCTTGCGGGCAGCATCTTTAAATGTCCTTGAACAGGAAATGATCTTAACAAGTAAACTATCATAATAAGGAGTTATAACAGCTCCTGTATAACCATTACCTCCATCAAGCCTGATCCCATACCCAGAACTGGTTCTATAAAGGTCTAAATAACCTGTATCTGGAATAAAATTATTCGCCGGGTCTTCAGTAGTTACCCGACATTGAATTGCATAGCCTCTCTGTTGAATATCTGATTGAGAATTAATCCCAATCTTATCCGAATCCAGCCTGTAGCCTTCAGCTACAAGAATCTGGCTCTGTACAAGGTCATAACCTGTAACCATCTCTGTTACAGTATGTTCAACCTGAATACGTGGATTCATCTCAATAAAATAGTGATTATTATATTTATCAACTAAAAATTCCACTGTACCTGCATTGCGATAATCAACTGAGCTGGCTATTTTAATGGCATCTGCTGCAATCTCTTTTCTTTTCTCATCTGAAAGATAAAAGGCAGGTGTATATTCAATAATTTTTTGATGCCTGCGCTGTATGGAGCAGTCCCTTTCATAGAGATGAACAGCATTCCCATAATTATCTCCAAGAACCTGAATCTCTATATGCTTTGGTTTCTCTAGATATTTTTCAATAAAAATATCATCAATACCAAAGGCCTTTCTGGCTTCATCTCTAGCACTGTGAAAAGCCTCAATTAAATTTTTTTCCTTTCTAACAATCCTCATTCCCCTGCCACCACCACCGGCAGCAGCCTTCAACATTACAGGATATCCACTTTCTCTGGCAAATTTTATTGCCTCTTCTTCTGAAGTGATTGGTTTATCAACTCCGGGTATAGTTGGAACATTAACACTCTTCGCCTGAACCTTTGATTGGATTTTATCCCCCAGTTTTTCCATCATCTCCATTGAAGGTCCAATAAATACAATCCCGGCCTCTTCACATTTCCGGACAAACTCAGGATTTTCAGCCAGAAATCCATAACCTGGATGAATGGCATCTACCCCCTTATTAAGGGCAAGTTCAATAATTTCTTCGATGCTTAAATAGGCCTCAATTGGTCCTTTATTTTTGCCAATAAGATAAGACTCATCAGCTTTTGTACGAAATAATGAAGTTTTATCTTCTTCTGAATAAATGGCCACAGTTCGTATTCCCAGTTCATGACAGGCCCTGAAAACACGAATGGCTATCTCTCCTCTGTTTGCCACAAGTACACGTTTAAATTTCTTAAGCATAAGGTCTACTCTACTCCTTTGTTTTTATAATTATTATATATTAATTATAATTATTATATAATAAACCCTGATATGAATCAAACCTTCTTTAATTTGAGTTATTATTAATATACTCTCTTATTTCTGACATTTCTACATTATAATCATCTCTAATAACACGCAACTGAGTACTTTCTGATAAATCCACAGGTAAAGAAAAATATACTAAAAATCCTTCATAATCACCTATTAATTCTCTTAATTCTTTAAGAGTAGTATTACCCTTTATCTCTATTTCTTCCTCGTCATTATCATTTTCTTTGATTTCAGGTTCAGAAATAATTCCTGATTCTTCTAACTCTGGCCAATATCCACTTAAAAGAAAGGCTATACTCCCTCTTTTACTTTGCAGGATTATCTCTTTTAACGATATATCATCCTGAATTTTTATTCCCATTGCTTCTTCCGCATAATCTGACTCAATCTCCAGCTCTGATAAAAATAGACTTATATTAGTATCTAAATTATCAACAATTAATCTTATTGGTTCTGGCGAGATTATCTCTAACTCTTCATCTAAACCCATTATTTCAGCCAGGTCTTTTATTTTTATTTCATCAGATAGCTCTTCAGAAATATTAAAACCATAAGCTAAAATTTCCCTATTCACATTATAATTTTTAGTAATATCATTTATAGTTGATGAACCTCTAATATCATTTGTGCTCTTATAAG
>CAZOON010000054.1:0-8586 GCA_964581445.1 uncultured Halanaerobiales bacterium
GAGTATATTGCTGAAATTACACTGGGAGTTGAGACTGATACTTTAGATAGAGAAGGAAATATTATTAATAAAAATGATAAATGGCATAGATTAAATGATAGTGATATATTAAAAGTTTTAAAAAATTTTGAAGGTGATATAAAACAGGTCCCTCCTATGTTTTCTGCTGTGCATTATAAAGGTAAAAGATTATATGAATTAGCCCGTAAAGGAGAGGTAGTCAAAAGAAAAGCAAGAGATGTAGTTATAAAAAAAATACTTCCTTTAGAAATTAAATTACCTATAATAAGATTAAGAGTTGTGTGTTCTCGTGGCACTTATATTCGTTCACTGGCCAGGGATATTGGGAATAAACTTAAAACAGGGGCATTCCTTTCTTTTTTAATTAGAACAAGATCAGGTATTTTTAACTTAGAGGAAAGCTTTACTTTTGAAGAGATTGAAGAGTTTCATAAAAGTGGAGAATCATCTTTTTTATTAAATTTGGATTACCCCATAAATTATAAAAAAGTACATGTTCAAAAAAAAGCTTTAGACAGGGCAAATAATGGAAATATTCTTAAAAAAGATGATTTTTCAGATTGGAATAAAGATATAGTTGAGGGTGATGAACTAATTAGTGTTTATAGCCCTGATGGAGAATTTATTTCAATAAATGAACTTATCATTAAAGATAATTACATTTGTTGTAAACCTCGAAGAGTTTTTAGATAAAACAGGAGGAAATGTAATAATGGAAGTAGTAAAAAGTAATAATTTTGATCAACTAGATGCTGGACCTTTTGTGTTGACAATAGGGACATTTGATGGAATACACCTTGGACACAAAAAGATAATACAGAAAGCAATAAAGATATCAAAATATCTTGAAGTTAAAAATGGTGTTTTTTCTTTTAGCCCTCATCCATTGAAGATAATTAATCCTGATAGAGTTCCTCTGGTTATTAGTTCCTATCAACAAAAATTAAAATTACTTGAAAAATTAAATGTCGATCATTATTTTGATCAATTATTTAATAGGGATTTTGCCCATATTAATTTTCATGATTTTGTTAGAGATGTTTTGGTAGATCACTTTAAAGTTAAACACATTGTGGTAGGAAAAGATTTTCGTTTTGGTTATAAAAACATGGGTAACGTAAGATATTTGAATGAGCTGGGAGAAAAATATAATTTTAAAGTAAGTAGTTTAAAACCTGTAACTTTAGATGGTAAAAAAATATCAAGTACTATTATACGAAGATTTATTAAAAATGGTGATATAGAAAAAGTTATAGAATATCTAGGTCGATATTATCAGCTTGAAGGAAATGTTATTTATGGTCATGGGCGTGGCAAAAAAATTGGTTTTCCTACAGCTAATATTGAATTAGCTACTAATTATGTTTTACCACCTAATGGTGTCTATGCAGTTTATGCTTATTATCAAGGGAATAAATATAAAGCTATTGCAAATTTTGGTTTTAAACCAACTTTTTCTGATAAAGATTATTCCATTGAAATACATTTTCTTAATTTAGAAAAAAATTTATATGGTGAAAAAATATATATTGATTTAGTAGATTTTATCAGGGATGAAATTACTTTTACAAGTACAAAAGATTTGAAAAAGCAAATAGATAAAGATATTCTTTACACCAGAAAAATTTTATGTTAAAATTAATTTGAACTTGCCATTTGCTAGGGTTGCGTACCTCCAGCGTATTCTTGGCTCATGGTGTATAAAATAATCGGAGGTGAAATGATGTTAAGCAAGGAAAAAAAGCAGGAAATTATTGAGAAATATCAGCTCAAAGACGGTGATACAGGTTCTTCAGAAGTTCAGGTTGCATTATTAACAGCCAGAATTAGTCAGCTTACTGAGCATTTAAAAAAATATTCTAATGATTTCCATTCTAGAAGAGGACTATTAAAGATGGTAGGAAAGAGAAAAAGACTATTGAGATATATGAAAAATAATGATATTGAACGTTATCGTGACCTTATTAAAGAACTGGGTATAAGGGGCTAGTGTATATAAAGAGCGGGGTAAACCCGCTCTTTCATTTAATTGATAATTTTTTTTAATAATAATTCTTTTTGCATCAAAAACTATCAATGTGATAATTATATATTTGACAAGTATTTAGTATTTAATGATTGAAGTTTATTAGGAGGAGGATATTTTATGGAACAAGTTTGGAAATTTGATCTTAGTGGAAAAAAGATGTCATTTGAAACTGGAAAACTTGCTAAACAGGCTAATGGTTCTGTTGTAGTTAAGTATGGTGATTCTGTTGTTTTGGTAACAGCAACAATGTCTGAGCCAAGAGAAGGAATAGATTATTTTCCTTTAATGGTTAATTATGAAGAGAGGGTTTATGCTATAGGTAAAATACCTGGTAGTATAACAAGGAGGGAAGGAAGGCCAAGAGATAATGCAACCCTGACAGCTCGTTTGATAGATCGATCTTTACGACCACTTTTCCCAAAGGGATTTAGATTAGATGTGCAGGTTATAGCAACTGTACTTTCGGTAGATAATGATTGTGAGCCAGATATATTAGCTTTAAATGCTGCATCTGTAGCTTTATCAATTTCAGATATACCGTTTGATGGACCAATTGCAGGGGTTAAGGTTGGATTAGTTGATGATGAATTAATAATTAATCCGGATGAAGAACAACGCGAGAAAAGTAAACTCGATTTGATTGTTGCTGGCACAGAAGAGGCCGTTTTAATGGTTGAAGCAGGAGCAGAAGAGGTTTCTGAAGAAATTATGCTTGATGCTATTGATCTTGCCCATAAAGAAATAATAAAAATTGTTCAGGAACAGAAAAAAATGGTTAAAGATATTGGTAAAGAAAAATATAAATTTGAACCAGAAATTATAAGTGAAGAATTAGAAAAAGAAGTAAGAGAGTACATAATTGATGATTTAAATAAAGCATTACAAACATTTGAAAAACAGGAAAGAAATAATAAAGTTGATGAGACAAAAGATAAGACTATTGAATATTTTAAAGAATATCTTTCTGATGATCCAAAAGTAGAGAAAAAAATAAAACAAATAAAAAATCTGATTGATATTATTTCCAAAGAACTTGTGCGCAAATTAATTACTGAAAAAGGGATCAGACCTGATAATAGAAAAACAGATGAAATTCGTCCTGTTTCATCAGAAGTTTCTGTTTTACCACGAACACATGGCTCGGGTATTTTTACTAGAGGGCAGACTCAGGCTTTAAGTGTTGCTACACTTGGAGCTTCCAGTGATGAACAGATTTTATTTGGACTTGGTGAAGAAGAGAAAAAAAGATATATGCATCATTATAACTTTCCTCCATATAGCGTTGGTGAAACGAGGCCTATAAGATCTCCTGGCAGACGAGAAATTGGTCATGGGGCATTGGGAGAAAGAGCTCTTAGAGCAGTTATTCCTGAGCAATCTGATTTTCCCTATACCATAAGGGTGGTTTCAGAAGTTTTGGAATCAAATGGTTCTTCTTCTCAAGCCAGTATATGTGGTAGTACTCTAGCTCTTATGGATGCAGGTGTACCAATAAAAGAACCTGTTGCTGGAATAGCTATGGGTTTAATAAAACAGGGTGATAAGATTACAATTTTATCGGATATTCAGGGTATTGAGGATTTTTATGGAGATATGGATTTTAAAGTAGCGGGCACCGAAAACGGTATTACTGCTTTACAGATGGATATGAAAATAAAGGGAATTTCTATTGAAATTATGAGAAAAGCTCTTAAACAGGCTAAAGAAGGTAGATTATATATTTTAAATAAAATGCTAGAAGTTATTGATAAACCTAGAGAAGAGTTATCACCATATGCTCCCCTGATGATTACTTTAACTATTGACCCTGAAAAAATAAGATTTGTTATTGGTCCTGGTGGTAAGACAATAAATAAAATTATTGAAGAAACAGATGCTAAAATAGATATAGATGATGACGGTACAGTATTTATTTTAGCTGAGGATAAAGAAAAAGGCAATAAAGCTAAAAAAATGATAGAAGATTTGACTAAAGATGTGGAAGTTGGCGAGTTATATGAAGGTACGGTTAAAAAAATACTTAATTTTGGTGCATTTGTTGAATTCTTGCCTGGAAAAGAAGGTTTGATTCATATTTCAAAAATTGCAGATTATCATGTTAAAGAGGTAAGTGATGAATTAAGTGTTGGAGATATAGTACCTGTTAAAGTTATTGAAATTGACGATCAAAACAGGATTAACTTATCTCGAAAAGATGCACTAAAAGAACTTGAAGAAGAAAAAACATAAACTATAAATAGTTTATGTTTTTTCTTCTAAAAAAGCCAGGGTTCGAAATTTAATGTATTTTATGATATAATTAATAAAGTAAATAATACAGAGCATCTGAAAATATAAATATTTTATTACCTTTATGAAGGGATTAGGGATTTATTGTGGAAGTTACTGAAGTTTTTTCCCAGGAACTAATAATAGATATAAAAAAAGAAATTAATGAGGTAAATGGTAAAGAAATTTTTCTAGTTGGCAAAAGAAGTAATGATGAAAAAATTATATCTCATTATGAACTAAGGGCTCGAGGAAATTACCAGATGGCCCCTGCTATAGTCTCGAATTTACATGCAGGGGATTTGCTGATTCATAATCATCCATCTCAAGACCTTACCCCTTCAGCTCCAGATATAAGGATTGCTTCTGCTCTTGGTGAAAAAGGGATAGGTTTTGCAATAATTAATAATAGTGTTACTGATATATATATTGTAGTGGAACCTTCTTATGGTCAGGCTGAGATTAATCTGGATAAAAATGAGATCATTTCTTATTTTGAAGAAAATGGAATACTTTCTAAGTATTTAAACAAATATGAATATCGCCAGCAGCAAATTAAGGTAGTTGAAGAAATTATTGACTCTTTTAATAATCATAAAATTAATTTAATTGAGGCCGGGACAGGAACAGGAAAATCTCTTGCTTATTTAATTCCCGCACTTTATTTTGCTAATCTGAATAATTTACCTGTTGTTGTGTCTACAAATACTATTAATCTACAGGAGCAGTTAATAAATAAAGATTTAATTTTATTGAAGAAAGTTCTTCCCTTTTCTTTTAAGTCATTACTAATTAAAGGTAGAAGTAATTATGTGTGTTTGAGAAAATTAAATTATTTTCAGGGTATAGCACGTGAATCAATTGAAGATGATGTAAAAAAAGATGAATTATCAAAAATTTTAAATTGGATTGAAACTAGTAAAACTGGAACAAAATCAGACCTTAATTTTAAACTTGAAACTGATATCTGGGAAGAAATATCTTCTGAAAGTGATCTTTGTTTAAAAAATCGGTGTCCCTATTTTGAACGTTGTTATTTTATGAAAGCTCGCAAAGAAATATATAGTTCAGATTTGTTAATTGTGAATCATCATTTTTTGTTATCTGATGCAAGACTAAAAAATGAAGGTAGTGGTATTTTACCAGATTATAGATATTTAATTATTGATGAAGCTCATAACCTGAGTGGTATTGCAAGTAGACATCTTGGATTAGCATATACCCAAAAAAGTGTTAATAAATATTTACTAAGATTAAATGATAAGAAATATTCCTTAATACCTCGTTTACGAAATATGATATCCAATCTTAATTTTGATAAAAAAAAAGAAATTTTGAATATAATTGATCAAAAAATTCTTCCAGGGATAGTTAATATAAAAGAGTTAAATACCAGTTATTTTAATCAAATAAATAATTACTTAAAGAAAAAAGATGATAGTACTTATAGAATAAAAAAAGATATTATTGAGGAAGAAGATTGGAAATTTATAAATATTACAGGAGAGAAAATACTGGTATATTTGAAAAAACTTATATTATCTTTAAATAAAATATATAAAAATATTTATGAGAAAACAGATACAAATTTGGTGCTTGAATTGGATTCAAATATCAATAGGCTTGAGATCTTTATTGAAGAATTAGATTTTAATTTATATTTAAAAGATGAAAATTTTGTTTACTGGTTGGAAAAAAGCAAGCAAAAAAATGCTCCTTTAGATGTTTCAGAACTATTAAATGAATATATCTGGGATAAGATAAATACTGGAATTTTAACGTCAGCTACATTAACAGTTAATAAATCATTTGATTATAATAAAAGCAGACTTGGTCTTAAAAATAGTTCTGATGTATTAGTGAGTTCTCCCTTTGATTATTCAAAACAGGTTGATATATATATACCAGTGGATATTTTGCCGCCAAATAACAAAAATTTTTTAAATAGTATAATAGATGATCTTGGGGATTTATTAATTAAGTATGATGGCTCAACTATGGTGCTTTTTACATCATATTATATGTTAAACTATTGTTTGAATAAATTGGAAAATAAATTAAATCAACATGGAATTAATGTTTTAGCACAGGGCAGGTATTCAAGATACTATATTGTTGACAAATTCAAACAGGGAAGTTCTCAAATAATTTTTGGAACCTCCAGTTTCTGGGAAGGCGTAGATTTTAAAGGTAATGTTCTTAGAAATTTAATAATGATGAAATTACCTTTTCCGGTACCCAGTGACCCACTTGCTGCAGCTCGTAGTGAAATGCTTGAAAAAGAAGGAAAAAATTCATTTTATAATTATAGTTTACCACAAGCAGTTATACGTTTTAAACAGGGTTTTGGTAGATTAATCAGGTCAAAATCAGATCAGGGTAAATTTATTATATTTGATAATAGAATTCTAAAAAAATCGTATGGTAAGATTTTTTTGAATTCATTACCATCAGGATGTCAAGCTCAAAAAGTAGAAATGAAAGATTTACTATAATTGGAGGAGACAATGAAAAAATTAGTTTATTTTACATTTATATTAATTTTAATTTTTAGTTTCGAAATTAATGCTACACCTCAGTTTACTTTAATATATGTGGTTCAACAGGGAGATACTCTTTATGATATTGCAAGAGATTATGGGATTACAGTTGAATCAATTATAAATTATAATAATTTAGATAAAAATTACTGGATAAAAGTTGGACAGGAGTTATTAATACCGGATAATAATAAAAAAATTAATAAGAAATGGTCGTACAATTTTTTATCAAATAACAAAAAAAAATTATTTCTTGATGTATATGCAAATTATCAGATAAGAGTTAATAAACAACAACCATTACCTGATGTATCAAATATACCTGATGATAAAATAATTCATTATTATGTTGGAATGGGAGATACTTTATTTGATCTGGCTCGTGAGTTAAATACAAATATTGGTACAATTATGGCCTTGAATGATATGGAAGATAGTATAATCCGTGTTGGAGAATTAATTAAACTACCTACAAATAAATTAACACCACGCCAGGCTTTAGCATTGACCATAAATGATTCAGATATAAATTTACTGGCCAGGGTAATACATGGTGAAGCCAGAGGTGAACCCTTTATAGGTCAAGTTGCTGTTGGAGCAGTGGTTATTAATAGGGTAATCAGTTATTATTTTCCTGATACATTTAAACAGGTTATATATCAATCAGGGCAATTTTCCGCAGTAAGTGATGGGCAAATAAATTTATCTCCAAATAGCACTTCATATGAAGCTGCACGTGCTGCTTTAAAGGGTACAGATCCTACCATGGGTTCATTATATTATTATAATCCTAAAATTGCTAAAAATCAGAGATGGTTTTCCAGCAGAAGATTAATGGTAAGTATAGGAGATCACGTTTTTACAAAATGATTTTTAATCAAAATTTTAATCACCCAGGATTTTATTAAAATAATTGATACTTCCATTCTTAATCGCTCTGGCTATTTGTTTTTGATAGTCCGGATCGGTTATTTTTTTTCTATCAAGAGGATTTGTAATAAAGCCTGTTTCTATTAAAATAGCCGGACAATCAGCCATGTTTAAAACAATAAAATTACCCTTTTTTATTTCTCTATTACCAGACATAATTTTTTTTAATTCAAGGTCAACCATTTCAGCCAGTAATTTACTGTATACTGATCCTGATTTATAAAAAATTTGGCTACCTGATGCTTGAGCTGACGGGAATGAGTTTACATGTATACTAATATAGATATCAGTATTATATTTTTTGCTTATTTTGGGACGATAAAAGATATCTTTATTTCTACTGTTTTTATAAAGAGAATCGTTAGACCTACTTAATATAGGTATAATATTAACACTTTCATATTCTTTTTTTAATAATTTTGCAATATTTAAATTAATATTTTTTTCCATAATTTGATTATAATGAGTTCCTGTATCTATACCTCCATGTCCGGGGTCTATGACAGCAATGAATTTCATATCATATATATTTGATATAACAGGTCTATTATTAAATAAAAACAAGAAAAAGAATAATAAAATTAATATGGATACTATAAAAAGTAAAATTTTTTTATTTTTAAAATAGATAATATGCATTTTATCCACCCTATTTGAAATTATTATATAAGAGTTTATTATTAAATATATGATTTAAAGTTTTCAAATAGAATATTTACCTTTTAAACTGCATAAATTTAGTTTGAGACGTTCTATGTCAAGTAAAAATTTTACTAGAAAAATATGGAAATAAATTTG
>CAZOON010000055.1:0-8582 GCA_964581445.1 uncultured Halanaerobiales bacterium
CAGCCGCTTCCTGAAAAGGGATATCATGTTTATACCAGGGTGTTGAAACCATTCTGGGGCCATCTTTATCCTTATAACCAATAGCATCCGGTACAGTATAACCAACACAATCAATCATTCTTACTTTAAATGATAGATTGTTTTCAAAATTTATTTTTATTGCTTCTTCCGGTACAAATTTAGGTTCGGTAGTCATTATCATTTTTCCAGCAGAACTTTGTGGTAATTCATCATTTGCCCTTTCTTTGATGAATTCATTGTCTATCATAGGCATAACAATTTTTTCCATAAATTTTTTTATAAAAGTTGATTTTCCTGTTCTTACAGGTCCTACAACCCCTATATATATATCACCATTGGTTCTTTCTGAAATATCTTTATAAATATCAAATTCTTCCATTCATTTTCCCCCCTTCTATTTTTTTCTATTATTCTCCCCATAAAATTACCTGCCATAAAATAAGCATAATATATAAAAATAACTTTTTATTCTTATTTAAATATCAATATATATATATGATGGCAAGTCTAAAATATTACATAAATTAAAAATGCAAAATAATTTTTATATTAAAAAACTCCTGCAAAATATTGCAGGAGTTATAAACATAAATATATATTTATGTTTTAAATATTCATTTCATTTTTTGCTCCCCTTAGCATTAACTCATGTACAGCATTTTCTGGTGTTTTATTTTCAAATAAAACTTTATATACTTCACAGGTAATAGGTAATTCAACATTTAAATTTTTTTTCTTTTTCCAATCATAAATTGCCTTTGTTGTTTTAATACCTTCTACTACCTGATTAATTTCATTTATAGCTTCATCCATACTTAGTCCCTGACCTATTTTTATTCCGAATCTTCTATTACGACTATGCATGCTTGTACATGTTACAACAAGATCACCCATACCAGCAAGCCCGGAAAAGGTAATAATATTCCCCTTTAAATACGCACCAAATCTACTCATTTCGGCTAATCCTCTTGTAATTAATGCTGCCCTGGTATTATCACCATATTTTAAACCATCTGCTATTCCCGAAGCAAGGGCTATAATATTTTTAACTGCTCCTCCCAATTCCACTCCTGTAAGATCTGGATTTGTATAAACTCTAAAGTAGGAGGACATAAATAAGTCCTGTACAAATTTAGCAGTATTTTTATCTTCGGCTGCTATTACTGCAGCAGAAGGCAAATCATTTATTACTTCTTCTGCATGTGTAGGTCCTGATAAAACAGCAACAGGATTATCACAGAACTCATTTATTATCTGTGAATTCCTTAAATATGTTTTTTCTTCAATACCTTTTGCAGTTGATACAAAAATATGTTCTTGCTTTATATATTTAGATATTTTATTCATGATTGTTCTGGTTGCATCTGTAGGAACAGAAATAATAATATTTTTAGAAAATTCTAAGATCTCTCTAATATCATCTGTTGATTTTATAAGTTTAGATAAATTATTTTTTGGAAAATATTTTGAATTAATATGTTTATTATTTATATCTTCAATTAAATCTTTATCTCTTAAATATATTAATACATTATGTAAATTATTAGCTAATAGGTGAGCTATAGCTGTTCCCCAACTTCCTCCACCAATAATACCAATACTTTCATTCATTATATTTTTGTCATCCCTTCTTATTTGGTGGCCAGGTCATTCTATTTTCTTTGCCATTTATCAATCTTTTTATGTTTTCTCGGTGAGTAAATATTATCATACTGGCAATAATTATAGTAAAAAAGGTATAATTAATATTATAGTTAAAAATTGTTATCAGAGGTAAAGAAATTGCAGCTATTATTGAGCCCAGTGATACATATTTTGTAAATAATATTATCAGTAACCAAACTATAAAAAAAATTAAAAAATTGATAGGCATCAAGTTTAAAGTTACACCCAGTGTTGTAGCAACACCCTTACCACCAGCGAAACTTAGGAATATTGACCAATTATGCCCAGCGATTACAGCTAGACCAACTAAAAACAATAAATAGATAGATTGTTCAGGGGATAAAAAATGTCTGGCAATATATATAGCCAGAAATCCTTTTAATACATCCAGAACAGCTACAATTAATCCCGGTACAAAACCCATAATTCTGGATACATTTGTAGCTCCTAAATTACCACTCCCAAGTTTTCTTAAATCTATACCATGTAGATAATTGCTAAAAATATATGATGTTGGTATTGAGCCAAGTAAATAAGCAATTATTATTGTTAAAATAAGATTCATTATAACCTCCCTCTTTATTTTCTCTTTTTTAATTTAATCTTTATTGGAGTACCTATAAATCCAAAGGTATCACGAAGTGTATTTTCTAAATATCTTTCATAAGAAAAATGCATTAATTCTGGATTATTCACATAAAAGATAAAAAAAGGCGGTTTAACTCCAACCTGTTGAGCAAAATATAGTTTTAATCTTTTACCTTTTTTACTTGGAGGCTCGCGTAAGGTAACTGCTTCTTGAAGAACTTCATTTAGTAGTCCAGTTTTAATTCTCGTTGTATTTTGTTCTACACTATATTCAATTAATTTTAAAGCCTCATTTATTCCACTACCTTTTAATGCTGAAATAAATGTTATGGGGGCATAAGTTAAAAATTTAATATTATAATATATATTTTCACGATATGATTCCATAGTTTTATTATTTTTTTCAATTATATCCCATTTGTTAACAGCAAGAACAATAGCCTTTCCATTATTATGAGCATGTCCAAGAATCTTTTTATCCTGTTCACTTACTCCTTCATTTGCATCAAGTAACATTAATACAGCATCTGCTCTTTCTATGGCATTTAAAGATCTAAGATTACTATAATATTCTACATTTCCTTTTACTTTTGATTTTCTCCTTAGTCCAGCAGTATCAATAAGATTATATTTTTGTTCATTAAAAATAACTGTTGTATCAATAGCATCTCTTGTTGTACCAGGAATATCACTTACAATGACCCTTTCATGACCGACTATATAATTTACTAGAGATGATTTGCCGACATTTGGTTTTCCTACGATTGCAACGTCAATTACATCATCATCTTTTATTTCATTAATTTCAGGTATTTTTGATATTATTTGATCAAGTAAATTTCCAGTATTTTTGCCATGCTCAGCAGAAATGGGTATTATTTCCTCGAAGCCAAGTGGATAAAAATCCCATTTTAATTCCTCAGATTTACTAAAATCTTCAATTTTATTAACGGCGATAATAATATCTTTTTTACTTTTTCTTAATATTTCAGCTATTTCTTCATCTAGAGTTGTTAATCCAGTTCTACCATCTACAACAAATAATAAAACATCAGCTTCATTAATTGCTATCTCAGCCTGTTCTTTTATTTTGCTTTTAATTAAATCTTTTTCACCAGTTATAATACCTCCTGTATCAATAATAAAAAATTTTTTATTCAACCACTCTACTTCTGCATAAATTCTATCTCTAGTAATATTAGGTTCTTTTTCTACTATTGCTTTTCTATTACCAGTTATTCTATTAAATAATGTTGATTTACCGACATTCGGTCTGCCTATAATTGCGACTACAGGTTTATTCATCAATTACCACCTCAACTAATTCATCTATATCATTACATACTATAAAATTATTTTTTTTAAAATTGTTTTTTAAATCATTCAATTCTAAATCATCAAGAAATTTATTATTTTTATTCAAACTAATACCAGGTAAAATCACATTTGTTGGAATTTCAATATTTTCTAAAACATTTTTAATATCTCTGCCAGTTAGAAGACCAGTTACATTAACTTCTTTACCATAATAATAATTTTCAACAGGGAGTATATCAATATAAAGACCAATTATTTTATTGAGAATATTTATCATTGGTTTTAATACTTGTTCCCCAAGCTTTCCAGTAATAATAATATATTTATTTGTTTTAATTTTTTGGGGTAAAGAATTTTTCAATTTACTAAACTTATACCATGTTAATTTACTTAAACCTATACCATTTTCAATTTGAGGAAAATCATTATAATCTTTATATTTAGGAAAGGATTGCTCTGCCAGAAAATAAAATTCATCTGAGGCATATATATAATTTTTGCCCTGTGTTATTTTAATTTTGTTTTGCCATTTATTGATTTGTTTAAGTACAATTCTGGCATTCTTTTTATTATATTTTTTTAATGGGTATAAACTTTTTCTATATTTAGTTAATCCAACAGGAACAATTCCTAAAGATAATATAGAGGGAAAATATTTAATTAAATCATTAATGCTTTTATCCAATTCTTCCCCATCATTTATACCAGGACATAATACTATTTGAGCATGAAATTGGATATTATGATTTAATAATTTATCCAATTGTTTTTTAATGTTTCCAGTTTTAGGATTTTTCATCATTTTTATTCTTAAATCTGGATTTGTAGTATGTACAGATATATATAAAGGACTTATATGATATTTATATATTTTCTCATAATCTCTTTCTTTTAAATTTGAAAGTGTAATAAAGCTGCCCTGTAAAAAAGAAAATCTATAATCATCATCTTTCAATTTAAGGCTCTTACGTATCTCATCAGGTTGTTGTTTAACAAAACAAAAAACACAATCATTATTGCAAAGCATTAAGTCATCAAAAATAATGTTTTCAAATTCTATACCTAAATACTCATTATAATTTCTCTCTACTTTTAAATACTCAATTTTTCCATTTTTTTTCTTAAGTTCTAATTCAAAGTATAAATCTGACGTTTCATAACGATAATCTAAAATATCTTTAATCTGATTACCATTTATTGATATGATCTCATCTCCAGTTTCTAAACCTAATTCTTCAGCAAGACTTGCTGAAGACACATTGGATATTACGGCCATTAATAAGTATCCTCCTTATATGGAGATAATATCATATATAATATTTTGAAGCAACACCTAATCATGTTTTATAATTAATATTATATTTAATGTTTAACTATTATTTTTATATTATTGCCAAGATCATGTACCATTCCTAAAGTTATTCTAGCTATTAACATGCTTAGTTCTTCCAGTCTTTGATTATTTTCTACCAGAAAAATTGGTGCTCCTCCACCAAATACTATATCATGATTTTCTTTTTTAGTTATTACCGCAAGGATTGAATTAGTTTCTGAATAGTTTTTTAACAAGATAAAACCCCTTAATCAGCTGCTTTTTTACCCATAATACTTTTTAGTGGTTTTTTTTGCGAACTTTCAAGAACAGGAATCTTTTTTATGGCTTCCTTAATAAATTCATTATCTGGCTCTTGAGGAATTATTATTATATTTAATATTCCATAATCAAGCTCAAGCCTGGCAAGTGGTGTAAACTGTTCCATGCCCTTATCAAGCTTAACGCCCATTAAAATAGCTAAATCATGAATTATTGCCTGTCTTTGCCCTAGATTAGCAAGAGTAGCCCTTGCATTTTCATCCTTAGGAATAATTTTAATTCCAATACCTTCAGATTTCCATTTTTCCCAGGCCGCTTTTTCCCCAACATTCATTATAATAACATCATCTACACCAATATTATAGCCCCTGATAGTAAGAGCTGTAATTTCAACATCTGCAATATCTGATATATGAGGCCCCTTCATCATAATGTGAAGCATATATCCAATAATTATTGCTGAAATTATTGATATTTCAAGATTAGTAAAATAATAGAAAATACTTGTTCCTAATGAAGTGAACAGGGCCATATAATTTCGCGCTTCAAATAATTTTGCTATTCCTTCAATGTAAGCAGAGCCCTTATTAATTAATTCTGTTTCTTCTAATTTTTCCATGCTATCTCTTTCTAAAGACCTTATTTCTCTAAAATGTTGTGCTCCTATAGTTATAAAGGTTATAGCAATAAATTCTTCTTCTAATAAAACGGGGAGAGCCAGAGAGCCTAATACAGAAGCTATAAATCCCATACTTAGATGAATAAGATATGATTGAGGAAAACTGGGAAATTGTCTATAATCAATTCTTAACATTAATGCCCTTGCAATAAAACCGCTAAAAAAACTTACAATAAACATTTCCCCATATTTATACATCTATTTCCCTCCGGTAAATTCCTTTCTGAAAAAAATCTTTAATCTTTCTATTACTTTATTTACACTCCCTTCTTTCATATAAAGGTAGGCAAATAAAGCGCCTGTTGTTATAATAATTATCCAAAAAAAAGTTATAAGGCTATTCTTATTTTTTATTCCTTGATTATCCTTAACTTTTATTCCGCCAGATAATAACTTATAAATAGTATCTGAAAAAATTATCGCGCTTTTTTGGGCTTCATTTATATCTGAAAGATGAGTGCCAAATTCTAATAATAAACTATTTGAATTAAATTGTTGATTATATGAACCACCACCGTAAAATATATCTTTAATTAGACCAGGATGGGTTTTGTCAGCAGCAGCTTTTAATTGACGGGCAAATTGATCATTATTTTTATAATTAGGATTTTGTCTACCAATTACCAGTCTTATTTGACTAATTTTTTTGCCATCTACAGTAGCTGTATATTCATCTTTATCTGGTATTGCATCTCTATGGATATCAAATATTGCGACTGGATTTTTTCTTGTTAATTCCATAGAAGTGGCTCGTGAACGTTCATAGGCAGCCCCATCATGAGGTAAATGAAGATTTTTAGAATGAATAACATTAATATTTTTTTTCTCTAGTCTTTCTTTAATGATAGCCCCTATTTCATGAATTTCACCATAACCCTGTTTGCTAACACTTCCAGGAACATATGATTCATCATTATGTGTATGATAAATGGCAATAGTTTTTTTACTAATATCAGGTTTTAAAACTAATTTCTCATCTATATTTGCAAGTAAATTTACTTTTCCAATTTTTTTTGCACTTGCTTTTTTATTAGTAACTTTTTCAATTATATATTCAATATTATCAGTACTTATATATCTATCACCAGAACTAATACCCATAGCGATACTAAAAATATAATTATTTTTAGTATCATATACTTTATAAACATCTTTTTCTATCAATGCCAGATTATTTTCTGCGTATAATTGAATAGGAATAATAATAATTAAAATAAATATAATTAATATTGTTTTATTCTTCATTTATTATTCCTCCTTTTATTTATTAATTTTTCTCGTGTTTCACCGATTAGTTCTGCTAATAAAACTGCAATAATACCTGAAATAATTATACTATCAAAAGCCCCTGCACTTCCTATCCTAATATGGGTATTTATCTGTCCACTTAATACTCTATACAAATTAAAAAGGTCATAAACTAAAAATCCTAAAACACCTGAAACAAAAGCACCTCTCCTGGAGCGACCAAAAATATAGGCGAAAATTCCTCCCAGTAATGCGAAAATAAACATGGGATCAATGATATCATAGCCTTCACCATAATTTTTAAATATTATGCTTACTGTATATATACCTGTCGCAGTTAGTAAAGTTGAAAATAGTGTTCTGATAATTTCTTTTGATGTACCAGCTCTAAATAAGATATATATTGCAAGTAATATTGGGATAACTGCTCCACCTATATTTAGATATATTAAAGGTTTATCGCTTATAGGTATGTTATAAAAACTACCAATAATAAATCCAATAATTAAAAGTAAAGCAGTAATATCATTTAGATAAAGTTTATCTAAAACCCTTTGAGCTATGCCAAAATATATTAAAACACCTGAAATTATAAGGAAAATTATACCTATTGACATTTAATCACCTCAATGATCTTGTTAATAATATAATTCCCCAATATAATTTGTATATACATAAAAATACTCACCAGATATATCTGGTGAGTATTAAAACGATATGTTATTTTAAATATTTAATCATCATTATCTTCATTAAAAATATCCCCAACTAATTCTCCAATCGTTGCGCCTGAGCCAGAAGAGTTTTTCTCTTCACTTTTACTTGTTGATTTTTTCTGAGACTTAGTTTTGTTTTTTACAATCTTTTCTTCCTGTTCTTCAAGTCCCTTTAAACTCAAGCCAACTCTTTTTTGTTCAGGATCAATATTAATAATTTTTGCTTCGCGTTCTTCACCAACTGTAACAATTTCATCGGGTGTTTTAACATGTTTTTCAGATAATTGAGATATGTGAATTAATCCTTCTATACCTTTTTCAATTTCCATAAATGAGCCAAAATCAACTATTTTAGTGATTTTACCTTCAACAATTTCTCCCTCATAATGTTTTTCAGCAAATTCTTCCCAGGGATCTGCTAAAAGTTGTTTTAAGCCTAGAGAAATTCTTTCATTATCTTTATCAACACCAAGTACTTTAACTTCAATATCCTGTCTTTCTTCTAAAACTTCTGAAGGATGTCCAATTCTTCCCCAGGACATTTCAGAAATATGAAGTAAGCCTTCAATACCTCCAAGGTCGATAAAAGCCCCAAAATCAACAATTTTTGTGACTTTTCCACTTAAAACTTGATTTTTTTCTAGTGAATCTAAAGTTTCATTTTTCATTTGCTTACGTTCTTTTTCTAATACTTTTCTAGCTGATAAAACAACATTATTATTTTCTCTTTCAACTTCAATTATTTTTAATTTCA
>CAZOON010000056.1:0-8416 GCA_964581445.1 uncultured Halanaerobiales bacterium
AGGTTGTAGATTTCATCCTCGCTGCCAGTATGCCCTACCTGTATGCAGTAAAGAAAAGCCAGCTAATAAAAAAATAAATGAGCAGCATTACTTGAAATGTCATCTTGATTTTTCAACTGGAGGTTTTAAAGATGGGCAATGACTATCTAATAGAGATTAAAGATTTAAAAAAATATTTTATAAAAGAAAAAGGCCTTATAAAAAAAGATAGAACTGTTATTAAGGCAGTTAATGATTTGAGTTTTAATATAAAAAAAGGGGAGACCTTTGGTATAGTTGGAGAATCTGGATGTGGTAAATCAACCCTTGCCCGTACTCTGATGTTGTTACTTAAGCCAAATCAGGGGGGAATTTATTTTAAAGGAAATAATATTACTGATTATAGTGATAAAGAGCTGCATGATTTGAGAAAAAGCATGGCTATTGTTTTTCAGGACCCTCATTCTTCATTAAGTCCCCGCAGAACTGTTAAAAATCTACTTGCTGAACCTTTTATAATTCATAATATTAAACTTAGTAAAAGGGAACTTGATGAAAAAATTCTTGAGCTCCTCGATATTGTAGGACTAAAACCTGAACATCTACATCGTTATCCTCATGAATTTAGTGGTGGTCAAAAACAGAGGATTGGTATAGCCAGGGCTATTGCCCTGAATCCAGAATTTTTATTACTTGATGAGCCAACATCTGCTCTTGATGTTTCTGTTCAGGCCCAGATTTTAAATCTCTTACAGGATTTACAGGGCCAGATGGAATTAACTCTTCTATTTATTACCCATGATTTAGCTGTGATTGAATATATTGCTGACAGGGTGGCAGTTATGTATATGGGGAAAATAGTTGAGCTTGGTACTGTTGAGCAGATTTTCAAAAATGCAGCACATCCTTATACCCGGGCACTACTTTCAGCTATACCTGAGCCTTATCCAGAAAAAAAGGCTGAAGATATTGGTCTAAAAGGTGAGGTTCCCAGTTTAATTAATCTACCCCGGGGCTGTAATTTTCAGAGTAGGTGTCCTTATGTTCATGATGAATGTTATAAAAAAGAGCCCCAATTAATTCAAAAAGAGCCTGGACATTATTTTAGTTGCCTGCGTTTAAACCAATAAAATTTAATTATAAGTTTTTCCTTCTGTTTTTATGATAGACCCTTGAGATACATAGGTCTGTCATTTTTTTTGTGCAATGTGAAAAAAACTGGTCTTAATATTAGTGGTTTTGAATATTGCAGGATGGTGGCTTATAAGCACTCAAGAATCATTAAAATTTTTGACTTGAATTTTTGGATAATACTGTATATACTAATTTATAGGATAATACACTTTTTAATAAGGGAGTGATAGTTTTGAAGAGCTTAAAAAGTGCCTATGAAATTGCTATGGAGAGAGCAGAAAAAATTGCTGATGATAACATGACAGATAATAATGATTTAGAAAAGAGAGAAGAAGCTAAAAAGATACTGGCCACTTATCACAAAAAAAAGATTAATTCAGATGAATTATGGCAGGACTTGAAAGATAAAAATGATTTAAAATTAAATGTTTTAAGTCAAAAATTATTGATTGAAGCCCTTGGCCTACACACAAATGACCAGCAGTTTAAAAGGATAAAAGAAGGTGTTTTAGCAATAGAATCATTAAAGTCAGAATCTTCTTCTTCAATGGTAGAACAGCTTTTTGATAGTGTTAAGGAATTACAGGCCAAATATAGTGAAGAAAGAGAAAAGATGAAAAAGAGGCTGGAAGATGAATTTGAAAATAATTCCCAGGTACAGATGAAACCTGTGCAAACTGATGATGGGAAAACGGTTATGAAACTGGAGCCTTCAATAGATGAAAATACTAAAAAAAGATTAAATGATATGATGAATAATTTAGTAGAACAATCTTCACATATGTTAAATCAATTAGTTGATAAATTAAAATCTGTAGTAGAAATTAATTAAAATTTTTATTATTTATTTAAACAAAGGGCTAATATTTATTATAGTAGCCCTTTGTTTTTTTGAGAAAGATAATGTATAATCATATATATATATACATTACTGTATAAGAGGTGAATGATTTGAAAAGAAAACAAATATATCTGGATGAAGAAATGGCAGAGCGGATAGAGAGAATATCAAAAAACAATAATATCTCTCAAGCAGAACTAATTAGACGTTCCATAGAGTTTTATCTTAGAGAAAGAGATTTTTCTGATAAAACTAAAGATCCTATATTATCATTAATTGGTATTGTTGATAAAGACATAAAACACGGTTCTGAAGAACATGATGATTTTCTATATAGGTAGATGAGGATATATCCCACGACGCCTGGGAAATATTTAAGACATACCATGACCAAAAACTATCCTTTACTGATTGCACTTCTTTTGCTTTATGTAGGAAACATAAAATCAAAGAAATATTTGGCTTTGATAGTGATAGGAGTAAAAGTCTGCTAGCAAATCTCGTGGGCTTGCCCCGAGGAGGGTCAATTTAATACACTTGGTTTTCTATTAAATCCCTATCAAGTTCAAGAAAATAGTAGGGTAGAATATAATATCTTAAGACCAAAAAAATAAAGTTTTTAAGTACTAAATGGTATTCTTATACATAAACTTTATAAGCGGCTAAGCCGCTCTTTTTTTTTTGCAATTATCGTAATTATTTTAATTGTAAAAGATATGTAAATCCTATTGACATAAATATTTCTTTGATATATAGTTTACTGAGTTGTAAATGATTATAGTTTTAGGAGGGATTAAAAATGAGTACTACAATAGTTAAAAAGTTAGTTCCCTATATCCGACGTGTTAATAGTGATGTAAAACATAACTTAAAAATAGATGCTATTTCTTCTGTTAGTTTTGGGGTATTTGCCGGAGCTTTTTACCCGTTTTTTGCTGTAGTTGCAGTTAGGTTGGGAGCAGCCGGGACTTTACTTGCTCTGATTACCGCAGCTCCATATATGGGGCAGTTATTTGCTGTTTACTGGGGACACAGGAGTGACCAGAATAGTAAGAAGCTACCATTTGTTGTTTATGGGGGTATGATTTCCAGGATTTTGATAATTGTTCTGGCCTTTACCCGTGATGTTAATTTTTTTGCCCTGCTGGTGATTTTGCATTTTCTCTTTGCTTCAATTTCCGGTCCTGCATATACCAGTCTAATTAGAAAGATTTATCCTATAAAATATCGTGGTCAAATACTTGGAGGGATTCAATTTATTATTGGCATGGTAAGGGTTGGAGTAACCTATATTGCAGGTATCTGGCTGGATAGTCACGGGTTTACCCCCTTATTTTTAGCAGCCGGGCTTGCAGGTATATTGACATCTACTATCTATACAAAAATTAAAGAGCCTCATGAGGGTGAAAATGAAAGAAGAAAATTTTCTCTTACTAAATCAATGGAATTTATGAAAAGTGATAAATTATTGAGAATTGCAATTACTGGCTTTTTTATATTTGAACTGGGTAATTTGCTCTTAGCCCCTGTATATCCGTTTGTACAGGTGAATATTTTAAATTTAACAAATTCACAGATTGCCAGGCTTTCTATATTCTGGATAATGGGCTGGTTTTCAACTGCTCCTTACTGGGGATGGCTAATTGACCGCTATCAACCGCGTTATACTATATTAATTTCAATTATTCTTTTTACAGGCGCTCCACTTATCTATTTTTTAGGATTACCATATCCTGCTTTAATGCTTGCTTCTTTCTTAAATGGAGCAGCTGGCTCAAGTCTACAAATTGGATGGGTTAATCTGATGATGAAACTGGGAGGGAAAAATTCTTCTCAGTATAGTGGTATTTATTTAACTATGCTGGGTATCAGGGGTGTTTTAGGGCCTTTACTGGGAAATCTGCTCTCAGGAATAATTGATATCAGATATATTTTTCTAGTGGCCATTGTTTTAATTTTAAGTGGACTTATACCTATTATTTTCCTGGGTAAAAATGAAAAAAAATTGCAGGAATGTTGAGCTCTTTATTTGAATATTATATTTATTATATTAAAAATAAAAGGATCGGATTTTTCCGGTCTTTTTAATATTTTTTATAATATTTAAAATATAAACACTTGATTATAAAATAAGATTATGGTATATTTAGTATAGATGTCTATACAGGGTGGAGATTATGAAAGAAAACAAAGCATATAATTCAAAAAAATTAGATAAAAATTCAGTTTTACCAATATATTATCAATTGGCAAAGATTATTGAAAAAAAAATAGTTGATGGAATATTGAAGCCAGGTGAAAAATTATCACCGGAACATGAATTAGCTAGCAGATATAATATTAGTAGAATGACTGTGCGAAAAGCATTGCAGGAACTTGCTAAAGTCAATATGATATATACTGAAAAAGGAAAAGGTACATTTGTATCTAAACCGAGATTAGAGAATACAGTTTTTGAATTGAAAGATTTTCATGATGAAATAAAAAAAATGGGTATGGAGCCCAGGACAAAACTTTTGGGTGTTGAGATTATTAAGGCGGATAAAAATTTAGCAAAAAAGCTTAATCTTGAGATTAATACCAGGCTTGTGTATTTTCGTTTATTAATCTCTGCAGAGGGAGAGCCTTTATTATATGAAAATAAATATATCGTTTATAGTAAGAAGATGCCTATTCTGGAATCAGAATTAAAGGATCCTTCTTTAACAAATTTAGCAACACAACATGGAAATTATTTTCCAACAATGAGTAAAAGAATATTAAATGCTGCAGTAGCGAATTCTAAAGAGGCAGAGATTCTTGAAATAAAGAAAAATTCTCCGGTTTTTGTAGTTGAACAATATCTTTATGATAATGAAAAAAAACCTATAGGCTGGGGAAAATCAGTATGCAGGGGCGATCGTTTTAAATTTACCAGCTATATTGGCTGGACTATGGATTCAATTTTAGAATAATATTATTATACGAGGGGTTTGGTTTATGAAAAAAGACCTTATAAATGCTATAGCTGAGCTTGAGGAGAATAAATCTTTAAATTTAGTTAAAAAACAAATAGATAATGGGGCTACACCACTGGGAATTGTAGAGCAATGCCGTAAAGGTGTAGAGATTGTTGGTAAAAAATATTCAAATGGAGAATATTTTTTATCTGACCTGGTAATGTCGGAAGAGATTTTAAAAGGAATCATAGATATTATTGCGCCTTTTTTCCCGGATAATGAAAATGATGATGAGGATATAGATATTGTTATTGGTACAATAGAGGGAGATATACATGATTTGGGTAAAAACATTGTTATCTATTTACTGAGGTCAGCCGGGATTAATGTCCTTGATTTAGGTGTAGATGTTAAAGCAGAAGAATTTTTGGAAGCCATAAAAAAAACAAAGGCACCCTTACTGGGAATATCTGTTTTATTAACTTTTTCTATTGGTTATGTAAAAAAAGCTATAGAACTTTTTGAAGAAGAAGGATTACGAGATGAACTTATTATATTAATTGGTGGTTATCCTGTTAATAAAGAGATACAAAAATTTACAGGTGCGGATTATTTTGAACTGGATGCTGATAAAGCAGTAGAATTAATTAAACAATTAAAGTAAAATTTTTCTTTTAAGCTGTATAGACAACTATACAGAAAGGCGGTTTTTTAATGAATGATAATTTGAAAGATAAAAGAATTCCTTATAGATGGCTAGTTTTAGGTATAAGCTGGTTATCTTATTTTTTCATAACCATGGCCTGGTATCTTATGCCAACACTTGAGTATCAATTATTAAATATATATAATATTAATTCTGCACAGTATTCTACTGCTTTGACCCTTCCTTTTTTAATTGCTGGCATATTAGCTATTATTGGTGGGATATTAGCTGACCTTATTGGAATAAAAAGAACTGCGTCAATGGGTATAATTATTGCAGGAATTGGTATTTTTCTAAGATTTAATACTGGTGAATTTATATTATTATTATTTCCTATGATAATCCTTGGGATTGGTGTAGGACTTATTATGCCCAATTTTCCCAAATTGGTGAGTATTTGGTTTCCTTCAGAAGAAACAGGTTTAGCAACAGGGATTTATAATACCGGACTTATGGGAGGAATATCAACTGGTCTTGTTGTGGCACCATTTCTTCCAGGCTGGTCAAGTGGAAATATTATTATGGGTATAATTATTATACTGTTGGGAATAGTATTTTTTATTTTTGTAAAAGATGCACCTTCACATGAAGTGATAAGCTCCTCTTCTTTGCTTGAGGGAGTAAATACTGCTGTAAGAAGTAAAAGTACCCGCTTAGCTACCCTGGCTATTTTTATGGCCATGGCTGGAATGGTTGCTTTTCAAGGAGCCTTACCAGGCGGATTACATAAAATTTATGGTATACCAATGGCTACTGCAGGACAGATTGCTTCTCTAATATCATATTTAGGTATTCCAGGGTCTTTAACCCTTCCATTAATAGCTAATAAGTTGAATAAAAGAAGATTATTTCTAATCCTTTTACCGATTTCTTTTTCAATACTTATGTTTTTAACCTGGATACTGGGAAATAATACTATAATACTCTGGATAGGAACAGGAGTTGCTGGTTATCTAGCTGGTGGGGCCTTACCTTTAATTATGGAAGTTCCTACTTTTTTGCCACGTATAGAGAATGATCCTGTTAATATCCAACATCTTGGGGGGGTATCTGGGATACTTACTTCTATGATGAATATTGGGGGATTTTTGGGATTGCCTTTTATAGTAATGCCCATCATAGTGAATTATGGATACACTAAAGGTTTTTTAATGGCCGCAATTCTTTTTTCCTTACAGTCTCTTTTTGCAATGGGCATACAATTTCCTGATTAGAAGAAAGGGGTGAAGACTAAAAAAAAATTAAAAAATTATAATTAAAAAGAATTATTATTTAAGTCTAGTAAAAAGGAAAATCAAGTAAAAAGGAGGAAATAATAAATGGGTGAAAAAATTATCGAAGCTATTTCAGAAATGCAGGAAGAAGAATCTATAAAAATTGTTAAAGAAATGTTAGAAGATGGGGTAGCTCCCATGAACATAATGGCAAAATGCAAGGATGCCATGGAGATAGTTGGAGAAAGGTATGAAAAGGGTGAGTATTTTGTTCCTCAATTAATAATGGCCGGTGAAATCATGACTCAAATATCTGATCTAACAAAAGAAAAGATAGGAGAGGAAGAAACTGAGGAAGAAGAAAAGATAGGTAAGATATTAATGGGAACGGTTAATGGGGATATTCATGATATTGGTAAAGGTATTGTAAACTTTAATTTGGAGATGAATGGTTTTGAAGTTATTGACCTTGGAGTAAATGTAGCTGCTGAAAAATATGTGGAGGCTATAAAGGAATATTCTCCGGATGTTGTTGGTATGAGTTGTCTTTTAACCATTGCCTTTGATCCAATGAAACAAACAGTTGATGCAATAAATGAAGCTGGATTAAGAGATAAGGTAAAAATAATGATTGGTGGGGCTCCCATTGATGATAGGATATGTGAATATACAGGTGCCGATGGCTGGGGCGAGAATGCGGTTGAAGCAGTAACACTTGCTAAAAAATGGGTAAAGGAGTGATTAATTAATGAGACTATCTGAAGATTGGGATCAATTAACTCCTGATGAGAAATATGAATTGAGATTTAAAATTTTAATGGAAGCAGAGGGCGTAGAATTTGCCAATAAGGAAATAGAAGTGAAGTATCAAAAGACTGTAAAAAGGATAAAAGATGTTGTAGAATTAAAGAAACCTGATAGGGTACCTGTAATACCTTTAATGAATTTCTATCCTGCAAAATATGGTGGAATAAATGCTAAAGAGGCGATGTATGATTATGATAAACTTAAAGCTGCCTGGATAAAATATCATAAGGATTTTGAGCCTGATACCCTGAGCTCCTGTTTTTTAATTGGGTCAGGCCCCCTATTTGAAACACTTGATTATAAATTATATAATTGGCCAGGGAATGGTACCACTGATAATTTCCCCTATCAATGTGTGGAAAAGGAGTATATGAAGGCTGAAGAATATGATTTGATGATTAATGACCCTTCAGGTTACTGGATGAGATATTATTTGCCAAGGATTTTTGGCTCTCTTGCCCCCTGGCAGAAGCTTGCGCCTTTTACAGATCTTGTAGAGCTTCCTTTTGTTGGAGCTGTAATGGTACCTGTAGGTATGCCTGATGTACAGGAGGCTTATAAAAAATATCTGGAGGCAGGACAAAAGGCAATTGAATGGATACAGGCTGTTGGAGAGATTGATGGACAGGTTATGGCTACACAGGGCCTACCTTCTCTTATAGCCGGTTTCTCTAAGGCTCCTTATGATACTATAGGTGATACATTAAGAGGCACCCGGGGAATCATGATGGATATGTATCGACATCCTGATAAATTGATAGAGGCTATGGAAAAATTAGCTCCAATAATGATTGAG
>CAZOON010000057.1:0-8410 GCA_964581445.1 uncultured Halanaerobiales bacterium
TTCTTTTAAAATACCATTTTCTAATTTATTAAATACTTTAACAAAACGATTTAATGGATTTATTTGATAGTTTATAAAAAACAATAAAAATATAAATATAAATATTAGCCCTGCTACTGAAATAATTATTGTAATATTTCTTATTTTTGTTACTGGGTCATTTATTATTTCAAACGGAATTTTTGTTGCAAGGTAGAAATTATTTTTTTCATTTATTTTTCAATAGTTTCATAATTACCATTTTCTATTCTTTTACTTTTATTAATATCATTTTCAAGTTGTTTTTGAAACCATATATTATCCATTTTTTTGCCTATTAATTCTTTATTGTTATGATTAAAAATATAAGAATCTTTATTTAAAAGATAGGTTTGACCCCCTATATTATATGTACTTTCCATATTATTGCCAAAAATCTTTAAATCTATTGCAATTACATAATATCCATCAATATTTTTATCATTTGAATTAGAGAAATTTTGTTTAAAGAGTATGTAATTATTATTATTATTATCTATTTTAATATTTTCTATTGATGTTTCTTTATATTCATTATTATTTAATTTTTTTCCAATATATTTTTTTAAATTATTTATATTTTTTAATCTTGAATCTGCTAAAACGGTACCTTTTGAATCTGTAATATATGAAAATAAAGTATTTTCTAGATAAGTTAATTGTTCTGCAAGTAATTTACTTCTCCCGACTATCATCATTGATTGATATCCATATCCGTTAATAATCTCATCAAGTTTTTCTTTATTAATATTATTCATTGAATTAATAAATTCTTGTAATTCCTTATTTTTAGCAAATATAGATAATTGTTTTTCAGTTTTATTTATTAGATTGTTTAAATTGTTTTTTTGAGAGAGTTTTATAATATTTATTTTTTCATCAATTTGTTCCATTATCATATTTTTAGTAAAAATATAGGTTGAAAATACCACTATACTCATTATTATTAAAACAATTAATGTTAAAGTAATACTGATTTTCCATTTTAAATTTATAGATTTCATATTATTCATCCTCTACCAGTCTGGATTGAAACTGTTATTTTTAATTTCTTTTTGAAGATGTTTTAAAATAGGGTAAGCTTTTTTCCAGGAAATAAAATAACTTTTATTATAAATTTTGCCATCAATGCATTTATATTTTTTATTAGATTTTTTAGAAATAAAAAATAATGAACTTAATTTATTTAAAAGAGAGGGCTTTGGGGCCCTCATCTTTTTCTCTTCTGATTTATTTTTAATTTCTTTTAAACAATATAGTTGCTTTAAGGTGAATGCAATATCGTCATTGTAATGTAAATCCTTATTTTGAAGTAATTGATTGGATAATTTCATTAAATTTTCTTCTAAAAATTCTTGATCATTATACATTTTTGTAACCTCCATCTATTATCATATATATTGTTATTACTTAAAGCAGTATAATTGTAAAATTAAAATAGGTATTATAGATTTTGAGCTGGTCCAATTTTTCTGCTTGTTGAAGATGAAGAAACTGCCATTTTTCGTCCAATTAAGCCAGTTGGTCTCCATCTTAGTATAGCTATTATAATTAAACCAACTACTAATGTTCTTATGTGTGGTATTTTTGTTGAACTAATAGGGAGATAACCTGCAAATAATTCACTTAAACTCCATGCACTCCATATTACAAATGCGCCAACAATTGACCCTTTATTATTACCTGTACCTCCTGCAACCACCATTAATAATGGAAGAAAACACATCATAATATCAGTATATGAATCTGGGTTTATATACCCCTGATAGTGTGCAAAAACAGCACCGCCTATTCCCATAATCATTGACCCCAATATTAATGATTGAATTCTATAGAAAAATACATCTTTACCTAACATTTCAGTTAAGTTTTCATCCTCTTTAATAGCCATTTGTATTCTACCCCAGGGGGATTTCACTATTCTTTCTAATAAAAAATAAATTATAAGCATGATAATTAAGGCTAGAATACCATAAGACCAGTTGGATAGACCACTTCCTAATAAACCGGAAAGAGGTTTATTAATGCCACCAATTCCCCATACACCATTACTTAACCATTGTTCGTTTCTTAGTAAGGTTTGGATAGTCATGCCAAGTCCAAGAGTTGATATAGCAAAAAAACCAAATTCAAGGTGTAGAGTTGCTAGACCAATTAATCCTCCAATTATACCCGCAACAATTGCAGCACCAATAAGACCAATAATAAATGGCATACCAAAACCACCTATTCTTCCCATTGCTGGTTGTGAGGTTAATATAACTGAAGTATAACCTCCTGCGGCTGCTAAACCAAAAACTGATAAATTAAAGAGGCCGGTATATCCCCATTGCAAATTAAAACCAAGTGTAATAATAGAATAAGCTGCTCCCATACAAATTATTGCAGCAATATAAGCTAGCATATTTTTACCTCCTATCTTTCTAGTATTGTGCCCTGGAAAATACCTTTAGGCTTGGTGGTTAAAATAATTATCAATAATAGAAAAGCAATAACCTGTTTATAACCACTCATTTCAATTTGAAGACCGACATTATCAAATAGTATTTGAAGTACTTTTGTACCAAATTCCTGAGTTATACCTATTATTAGACCAGCACCAAAAGTACCAAGTATTGCTCCATCTCCACCTGTAACAACAGCAAAAAACATTGCCATTAAAAGTGTAAATCCCATTATTGGTCTAAGTTGTATTGCTAAACCATAAAATACTCCACCAGTTGCTGTTAAAATACCAGCAATAATAGTTACTGTAGTATGAATATGTTTATTTTTTATACCTGAAATTTCAGCAAGCCTGGGGTTATTAGCTGTAGCAAGCATTGCCTTACCCAATTTAGTATGGTATTGGAAGTAATATACTATCGCTACAATAATTATTGTGGCAATAACAACAAATATTTCATCAGGGCTTATATTTATGCCTCCAAAATGCAGATTTTCTCTAACTCCAGAGATATAGTTTTTTAACTGAGGTCCCCAGATTAAATAAATTATGCTACGTAAAACAAACAACATTCCAAAAGCTGTTAAGTAAAAAAACATAAAAGGGGAATTTCTATCTCTAAGTGGTTGATATAGTATTTTATCAATTACTGTCATAATTAACGCCATTAAAGCCATAGAAATCAATAAAGAAACTATTAAACCTGGTCCGAAACTAAAAAAAGGTAAAGATCCCATGGGAATAATAGCTAAAAAGGTATATGCTATATATGCACCAAGAGTAAAAAATGTTCCTCCTGTAAAATTAAAGTAATTTTGCAGGAGTACAATATATGATATACCAAGTCCACCCAGTGTAATAATACAACCCAGAATTATACCATCAATTATACTTCCTATCATATCTTATGCCTCCTTTATCCTCCAAAATATAGTTGGCTAATTTGTTCACTTTCTAATAAAGTGTCTGTATTCTCTTCTAAAACGATTTCTCCACTTCTCATTAGATAACCTCTATCTGCTTCAGGTATTGCTTTTTCTGTTTGAGCTACCATAATGATAGTTAATTCTTCTTCTTTTTTTAATTTTACTATAGAATGAAGAACTTCAGTAACCAAACTAGGTTGTAGACCTGAAGTTGGTTCATCAAGCATTAGAATTTTTGGATTAACCATTACACCTCTACTAATTGCAAGCATCTGTCTTTGTCCACCTGAAAGATTTCCCGCTTTTTGATTTTTTCTTTCTTTTAATATAGGGAATAAACTAAATACCATATCCAATCTTTCTTCATAATCACCTTCGTAAATATATGCTCCCATTTCCAAATTATCAATTACTGATAAATCTGTAAATATATTACCTTCTTGAGGAACATAACTAATTCCCTTTGTAAGTATTTCAGAAGGTTTTAGTCCAGTAATGTTTTTACCATTGTGAATAATATTTCCTTTATTTGGATTTATAACACCACTTATTGTTCTCATTAAAGTTGTTTTACCTGCACCATTAGGACCTATAATTACTATAAATTCACCTTTATATAACTTTATATTGACATCAAATAAAACATCTACAAAACCATAACCTGCAGTAATATTTTTAGCCTCAAGTAGTGGTGTTTTAATTGTTTCATTACTACTCATATTCATACCTCCCTTATTCACCAAGATAGGCTTTTATAACCCTTTCATCATTTTGAATTTCTTCAGGAGTACCTTCAACCAATTTACTGCCATTAACTAATACAATTATTGGATTACATAAATTCATAATGACAGCCATATCATGTTCAACAACAAGAAATGTTATGTTTTTTTCTTGATTCAAGTGAATAACTCTTTCATTAACTTTTCTTTGCATCCCAGGGGGTACACCGGCACCTGGTTCATCTAGAAGAACAAACTCTGGCTCAACCATCATCATTCGTCCTAATTCCAGTAATTTTCTTTCTCCGCCTGGTAGATTACCAGCATATTCATCTGCTTTATGTTCCATATCAAGGAATTGAAGAATTTCCATTGCTTTTTCAACATTTTCTTCTTCTTCTTTCTTTACCTCAGATTTTTTGAACCAGTTATTCCAGATGTTTTCACCTGATTGGTCAATAGGAGCAATTAATAAATTTTCCAGGACGGTAATTTTAGCAAGGTCTCTTGTGATTTGAAAAGATCTATAGATATTTTTTCTAAATATTTCATGAGGTTTATTTCCAGGTTGAATTTTTTTTCCTTTAAAAAATATTTCTCCACCACTAACTGTATAAAAACCAGTAATTAAATTAAATATTGTTGTTTTACCTGCACCATTAGGACCTATTAATGCAGTTATAGTGCCTTTTTCAACGGTAAAATTAGAATTATTAACTGCATTAATGCCACCAAAATTTTTACTAACATCCTTTAATTCAAGAATTGTTTCCATTACTTTCACCACCCTGTATTTGAAATAAAGGTGAAAGGCTTAAAAACCTTTCACCTTTTGTATACTATAATTAACCTTGATATTCTGGAGGCATTAAATCTCTTGGCACTGGATCAGGCAAAAGATTTTCAATAGTTATAATTTCTCCATCTTCAATTGTCCATGTTTGAATAGCTGATTTTGCATCACCATATTTATCAAATTCGATATCTCCACTAGCACCAATATAATTAATATCTTTACCTTCAGCTAATAAATCAAATGCTTTTTTAAATCCTTCTGGAGTAGCATAAATTTTTTCTCCAGGAGGTGATGTTACAGGTCTTAAATTATCTCTAATGTCTTTTCCTGTTATTTCATCAGGTGATTTACCAGATCTAGCAATTGCAAGAACAACAGAAACTAGACCATCAAAGCCTGGTGCCATATAAGGTTTAGGTGGATATTCACCATATTTATCATTATAACCTTCCATAAAGCTATCTTTAGAAGGTCCAGGCCAACGACCTTGAGTAGAGCCAATAACTATACTTGACATATATTCTGCACCAAGTGATTCAATTAATTCTGGAACTTTTTGATCTGGACTACCATACCAGGGGATATCATCCCAACCTTTTGCATATATTTCTTTGTGCATTACAGTAGCATCCTCAGGATAAGCAATAATTAATACTGCATCTATATTTCCATTATTATATGTTCTACTAATTTCTGAAGAATAACTTGCTTTACCAATATCGAAAGGTACACTTGCAAGTACTTCACCATCATGAATTTTACTGAAAGTTACTGCAGCTGCATCAGCAATACCTTTACCATAAGCATTATTTACATAAACAATACCAATTTTTTTGTGTCCATCATTATACATGGCATCACCAAGAACTCTACCGTTATATAAATCATGAGCAGAAGTTCTAAAGAAAAAGTCATTATCATTTACTACAGAAATCATGGGTGAAGTTCCTAAAGTTAAAAATGGTATTTCATTAGGAATTGTAACACCTTGAGATAAAGCCATTGCAACTCCACTGGAATAAGCGCCAACAATTGCACGAGCTTTATCCAGATTTACAAGTTTTCTAGCTGCATCTACACCCTTAGTAGGTTCACTACCTGAATCACGGTGAACTAACTTTAAATCATAACCATTAATTCCACCGGCTTCATCAACATAATCTTTTACTAAATCACATGCATTTGTTATTGCTTCTCCAAACGCTGCTGCTGTTCCTGTCATTGGCCAGATAGTTCCAACCTTATAAGCCTTTGCTGAGGCAAGACCTGATAAAGATAATGTCAAAATTAAAACAAAGATTAAAGTAACTGTAACTTTCTTATGATGCACTTTAAATACCTCCTTATTTTTTTGTTCTCACTTGATAAATATGATATTTATATTATTTTTATGCACCACCTCCTTTAAATTGTATATAATGCTATAAAAGTTTATATATTGAGACAAGACAAAATATTTACTAATAAGAAATTTTTCTGTAAATTCTTATTAAAAAAAAATTTAGAAAATTTAATAATCTCTAAAGTAATTATTAATTTCTCTTTTATAATTCTATATAATTATAAAAATTCCTGCAAAAAAACAAAATTTTCTACCCGTTTTTTTAACGGGTAGAAAAACTTAATTAAAATTCATATTATTTATATATTCATTTTGGAATTTTAAATTTGTAGATAATTCAATATAACTTGTTTTGTTTAAAAGTTTTTTAGCTATGTTTTTATATTTTTTATTTAATAGATATAATCTTGCACCAGTTCCTGCTCCATTTCCAATTTGTATAATCTTTTCTTCTAAATCTTTGGGAATCATTGTTATTTCACAGGCATTATGAGGATCAATATAATTTCCAAAACCTCCAGCTAAAAATACTCGATTAATGTTTTCATTACTGATATCAGCTTCCTGTTTTAATATTTCTATTCCTGCTGCTATAGCGCCTTTAGCCAATTGAACTTCTCGAATATCTTTTTGAGTTAATACTATACATTTATTATCAGCTTCAGTTGTTTCACTGTCAACAACTATAAATGATCGATTGTCTTTGTATTTTGTCATCATATTTTTTTGCCAGTCTTCCATATCTTCTTCTATTACAAATGCTCCAGTAGAATTTATAAAATTATGTCTCTTTAATTCAGCTATAATATCCAATAACCCTGATCCACAAATACCTTTTGGATTTTTGTTATTTACTGTTTTATATTTGACATGATGATTATCATCTATTTTAAATTCTGAAACAGCACCAGATATTCCAGCCATACCATATGTTATGTTGGCTCCTTCAAATGCAGGACCAGCTGCAGCAGAGCAGGCAAATATTTTTTCACCATTCCCAAGTACAATTTCGCCATTTGTGCCAATATCAATCATTAGATTATAATCATCAGTATAAGAATCAAAATCAACAGCAAGCATATCACCAATAATATCTGCACCTACATATCCTGAAATTGATGGTAATAAAAATATAATACCATTTTTATTAATTTTAATCCCTAAATCATTCGGATTAAATTCCATAGGATCTGTAAATAGGGGTATATATGGTGATTTAGCGATTGATTCAGTATCTATACCTGTAAGGGTATGCATCATTATTGTATTACCAACTATACTGGTTGATAATATATCATTTAAATTCATATCATTATTTTCAATTAAATTTTCAATACCATTATTTAATCCATCAATAAGGACTTTTTTCATCTTTTTTACACCATCTTTGTTTTTGATAGTATAATTGACTCTGGAAATAACATCTGCTCCATATTTTTTTTGTGGATTATAAAGTGAATATATGTCTATCTCTTCACCGGTATTTAAATTTATAAGATATATAACTATAGTTGTAGTACCAATATCTATAGCAAGACCATAAAAATTATTAATAGTATTGCCTTCTTCTATTTGAGTAATAGTATTTTTAAAAGAAGTAAGTGTAAATTCTTTATTTTTATTAATTTTATTTAAATCTTTAAGACTACTATATTTAATATTTTTAGCATCTAATTGTTTATCATATATTCTTTTTAAGAAATCTCTTTGATCTTTTATTGTAGGTTTTTCTAAATTAATAGTTTCTTTTTTTAAATCTATATTGATATCTGTTTTTGTAATTATACCAGAAGTCAAAATATCAATTTCTTCAGTATCTTCAAGTTTAATATTCATATCATTTTTTATTGTTGTCATACATGCAAGTCTGATACCTTTTTCAATATCATCATCCACTAGATATTTTTTTTCTTTTTCGGTAGCCTCATTAATACCTTCTTTTATTTTAATTTTGCATTTTCCACAGACACCCTGACCGCCACAATAAGTATTTAATTCAAAATCATTTTCAAGCAAAACACTTAATAAATTACTTCCATTTTCAACTGTAAATTTTTTTACATTGCCGTTCTGTTCTACGATTAATTTAGATTGCAAAAATTTCACCTCCATATATTATTATTGTACATTTATACATCTGCATATTAAAATATATTGATT
>CAZOON010000058.1:0-8306 GCA_964581445.1 uncultured Halanaerobiales bacterium
AGTAGCTTCAGCCCGGGTTGGCCTGGGATTTCTAATCATAGAATCAAGCATCTGAGTAGCAGTAATTACCGGTATAGCCTGTTCATTACATTTTTTAATAATCATTTTTTGTGTAACTGGCACTTTCTGGGCAGGAATTTCAACACCTAAATCACCCCTGGCAACCATTATACCATCTGCTACTTCAATTATTTCATCAATATTGTCAACACCCTGTTGATTTTCTATTTTGGCTATAATATTAATATGTTCTGCCCTATTTTCTTCAAGCAATTTTCTTATTTCAATAAGATCTGCAGCCTTTCTGGTAAAAGATGCTGCAATAAAATGAATTCCATTATTTAAACCAAATATTATATCTTCAATATCTTTTTCTGTTATAGCAGGTAGTTGAACATTAATTCCAGGTAAATTCACACCTTTTTTTGAAGATAGCTCTCCGCCATTTTTGATTTTACAGATAAGCTCATTTTCATCAAGTTCAAGGACTTCAAGTTCTATCAATCCATCATCAATCAAAATTATTGAACCAGGTTTTAAATCTTCTATAAGTTTATTATAATCTATAGTAATTTTATTTTCATCACCAACAATATTTTTTGAGCAAATCCTGATCTTATGACCTTTTTGTAAAATAAGTTTATCCTTTTTAATTTTTCCTGTACGTATTTCAGGACCCTTTGTATCAAGCATAATACCTATAGGCTTCCTCAATTCAAGGGATACTTTCTTCACAAGATCTATTCTTTTTCTATGTTCTTTATGTACACCATGAGAAAAATTTAATCTAGCAACATTCATTCCTTTTTCAACTAATTGTTTTATTACCTTTTCATCCTCACTTGCTGGTCCAAGTGTACAAACTATTTTTGTTTTACGCATAGATCTCTCACCACCTCATATTATAATGATAAAATATGTGCTAAATCATAAATTTCAGTATTAATTTCCTTTTTACTATCTAATGCTTTTCTTATTGTAAATGACTTTATTTTATTATTAATAAACCCAATCATTTTACCACTTTCTCCAGCCAGAAGTAATTCTACCGATTTTGCACCCATTCGACTGGCAAGGATTCTATCCATTGCAGTAGGACTACCACCTCTCTGAAGATGTCCTAATATAATTACCCTTGTCTCCAGATCAATTCTTTTTTCAATTTCTTGTCCAAGATAAAAAGCATTACTTTTATTTATATCACGATTTGTTTTAAATTGTTCATCTACGCCTTCTGCAAGAAGAATAATACTATGTAATTTACCCCTTTTAAATCCTTTTTCAATTTTTTTACATACATCATCAATGGTAAAATCAATCTCAGGAATTAATATTGATTCAGCTCCTCCAGCCAATCCTGCCATTAAAGTTAAAAATCCGGAATGTCTACCCATGGTTTCTATAACAAAAGTTCTCTCATGTGAAGTAGCAGTATCCCGAATCTTATTAATAGCATCCAAAACCGTATTCATTGCTGTATCAAAACCTATCGTATAATCTGTACAGGCCAAATCATTATCAATGGTACCTGGAATTCCAATTGTTTTTATATTACTTTCCTCATTTATCTTCTTTGCACCATGAAAACTTCCATCACCACCGATAACAATAAGTCCTTCCATTCCAATTTTTTTCATTTTAGTATATGCCTTTTCACGGCCCTCTTTAGTCTTAAACTCTTTTGAGCGGGCTGAATGCAGAATAGTTCCACCCCGATGTATAATATCGGCCACAGAGCTACGGTCCATATATTCAAATTCTCCTTCAATTAAACCCGCATAGCCTCTGTTTACTCCTATTATTTCAAGGTCATAATAAATACCGGTTCTAACAACTGCTCTGATGGCTGCATTCATACCCGGGGCATCACCACCACTTGTTAAGAGCCCTACGGTCTTCACTTTAGCACCTCCAGATTTTTATATCTCCTGGTCTTAACTTTTTTACCCTGATTTCCTATTTGTCGAAATTTTAGATGCCTTTTTTTCAATAATTCATTTACAGATAATTTTTTGAATTCATTTATACTATTTAATAATTCCTTTTTTAATATACTGGCAGCTTTTTCCGGGTTTTTATGGGCACCTCCCATGGGTTCTTTTATTATTCTTTCAATAATCCCATATTCAAGCAAATCTGTAGCTGTTATTTTAAGAGCCCGGGCTGCTTCAGCAGCCCTATCCGCATCTTTCCATAAAATTGCAGCACATGCCTCAGGGGATGAAACAGAATAATAACTATATTCAAAGGCCAGTATTTCATCACCCAGACCAATCCCAAGTGCACCTCCACTGCCACCTTCACCAATTACTACAACAATAATAGGAACCTTTAAATCTGACATCTCCATAAGGTTTACAGCTATTGCTTCAGCCTGTCCTCTTTCTTCAGCACCAATTCCAGGATAGGCACCAGTAGTATTAATAAATGAAATAATCGGTCTATTAAATTTATCTGCCTGTTTCATTAACCTTAAGGCCTTTCTATAACCTTCCGGGTGAGCCATCCCAAAATTCCTTTTAATATTTTCCTTTGTAGATCTACCCTTCTGATGTCCAATAACTGTAACTGGTAAACCTTCAAACATTGCAATACCACCGATTAAAGCCTTATCATCACCAAATTTACGGTCACCGTGCAATTCAATAAAATCATCAAATATCTTTTGAATATAATAAAGACTTGTTGGTCTTTTAGGATGACGAGCAATCTTAATAATCTGCTCCGGCTCTAAATTGGCATATATTTCTTTTTGGAGATTTAAAGCCCTCTTTTTTAATCTTTCAATTTCATTACTTAAATCAAGATCCTTTTCTTCCATAAAAGATTGCAATTCTTTTATCTTCTCTTCAAGTTCAATTAACGGTTTTTCAAATTCAAGAATATTACTGGGCATTTCTAGTCACCTCTATATTATGCATTTTTAATAATCTAGCCAGATTTCCCCTCATCTCATGTCTTGGTGAAACTAGATCAATCATACCATGCTCCAATAAAAATTCAGCCCTTTGAAAACCCTCTGGCAGCTTAGTACTAATAGTCTGTTTTATAACCCTGGGCCCGGCAAATGCTATTAAAGCACCAGGCTCAGACATTATTATATCCCCAAGAGAAGCAAAACTTGCTGTAACCCCTCCAGATGTTGGATCCGTTAATACAGATATATAGAGTATACCTTTTTTATTTAATTTTTTAATTGCAGCACTTGTTTTTGCCATCTGCATTAAAGAAAGTGTACCTTCCTGCATTCTTGCTCCACCAGCTGCACTGAAAATTATCAGGGGCTTTTTTTCCTCAATAGCTTTTTCAATAGCCAGTGTAATTTTCTCCCCTGCTACTGTCCCCATACTGCCTCCCATAAAATTAAAATCCATTATAGCAATAACTACTGGGTAATTATCAATAGTAGCTTCACCTGTAAGCACAGCTTCTTTTAATCCAGTTTTCATTATTGCTTCATCCAATTTATTTTTGTATCCTGGAAACTCAATTACATCATTAGTCTTCAAATCTTCTCCAAACTCATTAAAACTATTTTCATCAACAGTAATTTGAAGCCTATCACGTGCACTTAACCTGATATGATAGTTACATTTAGGACAAACCATGAGGTTTTCAAGCAGTTTTTTGTTAAAGATTATCTCTTTACAACCTGGACATTTAGTCCAGAGGCGACCATCTTCATTTTTATGATTTTTTTTATTTAATTTTCCACTTATCTTTACAGTAACATATTTAGATTTCCCAAACCAGTCTTTTAACATACTTTTCACCTCTAAAAATTCTCATTTAAATGCATATAAACTTCTTCAGCCTCTGATTCTGGCACCCTTATCTGATAACCTCCTTCTGACATAGGTTCTAAAGATACCAAAAAACCAGCATTAGTTAATCTTTCTTCTATGTCCAGGGCTTCTTCTTGAGTGGGTACAATATATATTACTTGCCACATTTAAAATACCCCTTTCTTAGATTTTTTTTCTTAAAAAAAAATAGCTTCTTATTAGAAGCCAACTAATATTATATTATTAATTACCAGAAGTAGAAGACCCGTGTTTGGTCAAAACCTCTGCTCGACCTCTAATTTTAATAGCTGAGGTATATTCAGTAAATTGCGCTATTAAAATCTCACCCTTATCGAGTTTTTCTGTATGATTAAATTTAGTATCTTTGCCCCGGGTTAGTCCAATAATCGTAACCCCGTTTTCCATAGCTTTAATCACTATATAATCAGCATTAACATCCATTTTTAGTCCTCCTGTTGAAATAATAATACACTCTTTTAAATTTAATGTCAAGCCAGCAAAACTACTGAAATAAAGCCATGCTGCTAATGGTTATTATTATTCCAGATATAATTATTCCCATAAGAATTGCCGGAAATGCACGCCTTAATTTTATTTTAAAAATCACAGCTGCTAAACTGGCTGTCCAGGCCCCTGTTGTTGGTAATGGTACGGCCGTAAAAAGAATTAATGCAATAGCACCATATTTTTTTACTTTATCACTTTTTCGGATAGTTCTCTTATACAAACAAGCAAAAAATTTTTCCATATATCTGGAATTTTTAATTAAAAAATCACGTACTGGCTCTAAAAATAATAGAAGAGGAATTACAGGCAAGGCATTCCCCAATACCGCAATAAAAAAAACCTTAAGGGGACTCATATTCATTGCTATACCAACAGGTATAGCGCCTCTCAATTCCAATATGGGTAAACAGGCAGTAAAAAATACAGCCCATTCTTTTGACAAAAAGCTATTAAACCATTGAAAAATAGATGTGTCCATCCTCAATCCTCCAGATCAAATAATTCTTTTCCCGCGATTCCCGGCTCAGTCATTTCATAAGGATTTAATATTTTATCCAATTCTTCTTCTGCCAAAACACCCTCTTCCAATATTATATCTCTAACCTTTCTTCCAGTTTTTATTGCTTTTTTAGCTATTCTACCAGCAACTTCATACCCAACATGTGGATTAATGGCAGTAATAATTCCCACACTATTTTCTACCATATCAAAACAATGCTCTTCATTAGCACTTATACCCTTTATTGCTCTACTGGTGAAAGTTTTTAAACCATTTTTTAACAAATCTATTGATTGGAAAAGATTATAAACAAGCACCGGTAACATCACATTTAATTCCAATTGCCCTGCTTCTGCAGCCATTGTAATAGTAGTATCATTACCTATAATTTGAAAAGATATCTGGTTAATCACTTCCGGTATTACCGGGTTGATTTTTCCAGGCATAATTGATGACCCGGGTTGAACTGCAGGAAGGTTAATCTCATTAAATCCTGTTCTGGGACCTGAAGAGAGAAGCCGCAAATCATTTGAAATTTTCGAAAGATTAACTGCACTTGTTTTTAAAGCAGATGATACTTCTACCAGAGCATCTACATTTTGAGTAGCATCTATTAAATTTTCTGATTGTTTTAAATCCAGTGAAGAAATTTCGTTTAATACATTAGTAACATTCTCAACATACTTTAAGTCTGCATTTAAACCCGTTCCAATTGCGGTTGCTCCCAAATTTACTACCTTTAAGTCATCCATTGTTTCACTTATTCGCCTTATATCACGTTTAATTGCGCAGGCATAGGCTGCAAATTCCTGTCCAAGTCTTATAGGCACAGCATCCTGCAACTGGGTTCTACCCATTTTTAAAACATGATTAAACTTTTCACCTTTTCTAAGCAATTCATTATATAGATTATCAAGTTCATTTAAAACCCCTTTCAATAACTTAATTAAAGCTATCCTGATCGCTGTGGGAACAACATCATTAGTTGACTGTCCCATATTTACATGATTATTGGGATGAACCAACATATAATCGCCTTTATCTCCTCCCAAAATTTCAATAGCTCTATTGGCAAGCACCTCATTCATATTCATATTTATAGAAGTACCGGCTCCTCCTTGAATAGCATCTACAATAAATTGATCAGCCATTGCCCCATTGATAACTTCATCTGCAGCCTGTATAATTGCTCTAGCAATTTTTTTGTTTAAAATCTCAACTTTAAGATTAACATTAGCAGTCGCCTTTTTGACCAGAGCAAGTGACTTAATTAATTCAGGATGTACTTTTAGGTTAGTTATCTTAAAATTTTCTGCAGCCCTCATGGATTGTATTCCATAATAAGCATCCCTGGGTACATCTCTTTTGCCGAGAGAATCTTCTTCTTTTCTCCATAACATATTATATTCTCACCTCTTATTTATAATAACTTATAGCAATATCCATACCAAGATTTTCTATTTTTTCTTTAATTTGAGGATTTATTTCCTGCCAATATTCCCTCCCGCTTAAAATTATATAATCATCAAATCTAATAAATACTGGTGAATTACCTCTTTTATGTGCCCTGAGTACTTTTTTTATTTGTAAAAGCTCTGATTCACTTAAGTCCCCCTCTATTTTTATCTCCAGAAAAGTGTTTTCTAGATTAACTGTCTCTCTGGCAATTAAACTATCATCATTCATATATGCATTTATTAAAACCATAGAACCTTTACTTAGTACATCTCTTACATTATTAAAAAGATCAGGAAAAATAACAATTTCAATTTTACCCTTCCAGTCTTCAATTGTTAAAAAAGACATCTGATTATTTCTCTTAGTAATATGAATTTTATTATTTGTAATAATACCACAGATATTAATACTACTATTATTCTTCAAATTTTTCAAATCACTACTATCAATGTTTGAAAAATTCTTTATTTTTTTTCGGTGCTGGTCCAGGGGGTGTGCTGATAGATATATACCCAGATATTCTTTTTCCATTTTTAATTTTTCTTTTAAAGGAAAATTTTTAATTTCAGGAAATTCTATTTTATTATTATAAAAATCCTGCCTATTATCAACAAGGTCAAAAAAAGAACTCTGTCCTCTTTTATATTCACGCTTACTTGCATTTATCCTTTCAAACAAGTCTTCAAATTTTAATAACATCTGGGCACGGCTGCTTTTAAAGCTATCCAGGGACCCGGATTTTATCAAAGACTCAATAACAGTAATGTTCACATTATGAGTATTAAGCCTGCGCAAAAAATCTTCAAGTGATTTGTAGCTGCCTTCTTTTCTTCCTCCAATAATAGCTTTAATAGTATTATTACCAAGATTTTTTATGGCCTTTAAACCAAAGACAATAATATTATCATAAGTCTCAAACTCATAGCCACTCCTATTTATATCAGGTGGCGAAACTTCTATTCCCATTTCTCTGCATTCCTGCACATATATAGCAATCTTATCCTGATTACTCATTACTGAAGATAAAAGAGCAGCCATAAATTCTTCAGGATAATTAGCTTTCAAATAAGCAGTTTGATAAGCAAGAAGGGCATAAGCTGCACTATGAGATTTATTAAATCCATAACCAGCAAAGTATTCCATCTGGTCAAAAATCATATTTGCTGTTGCTTTTTTAATCCCTTTTTCAACTGCGCCTTTAATAAATCTATCCCTTTCCTGAGCAATTAACTTCTTCTTTTTTTTGCCCATTCCTCTTCTCAACAAATCAGCTTCCCCCATTGTATAGGAAGCCAGCTTACTGGCAATCTCCATAACCTGCTCTTGATATAATATTAAACCAAAAGTATCTTTTAATATGGGTTCAAGCAAGGGATGTAAATACTCGGGCTCTTTTTTTCCATGTCTTGCCTCTATAAAATCTTTCACCATATTACTTCCCAATGGGCCTGGTCTTCCAAGTGCCAACAAAGCAATTAAATCATTAAAATTATCTGCATGTAATCTTTTATTTAAATCTTGAAATAAATGAGATTCCATTTGAAAAACACCAAGGGTTTTTCCTTCGCTAAGCATCTTATATACATTTCTATCATCAAGAGGAATTTCATCAATATTAATTTTCTTAGAATGATTTTTTTTAATTAAATTCAGGGCCTTATCTATTACGGTTAAATTACGCAAACCCAGAAAATCCATTTTTAAAAGCCCCATCTCCTCCAGTTCATTCATGGGGAGCTGGGTAATAATATTTTCATCCTGTATCTGAAGAGGTATTAAATCGATTAAATCTCTCGAGCCAATAATAACCCCTGCTGCATGTGTAGAAATATGTCTGGGCATACCCTCTATACCTGATGCCATATCAATTAATTTATGAATTTCCTCATCATTATTATATACATCTTGCAAAGAAGAATTAATATCCATTGCTTCATCAAGACCAAGACCTGGTCTAGCTGGAATCATTTTGGCAATTTTATCAACCTTTTTATAAGGTAAGGCCATAGCACGTCCAACATCTCTAATAGCTGCAC
>CAZOON010000059.1:0-8283 GCA_964581445.1 uncultured Halanaerobiales bacterium
TAAATATATGCTGACCATTTCAGATAGCTCTCTTGCCTTTCACAGGGTACCTGATTATTTAAAAAGTAAAAAATATTATTCTGGTCCTGAGGATAATGGAGAAAATTTATTATTGAAAATATTATATTATATTAATGAGGCTAATATGGATAGTGGTAGAAGAACATTGCATAGTCTATTTAATAAATTGTATTATTCAGTTTCAGAGCTGGAAATAAGGGGAATGATAAAAAACCTTTCAGAGAGGCTCTATCTTGAGATTAGAAGAGGTAGGGCAGGTAATTATATTTCAGCTCGAGGGATAGCAAGCTTAAAAGAAAATGCTTTTATTAAAGAGTTTGATAAAGAGTTTTTAGAAGATATCAGGGAATAAAAATTGTGTCCACAAAAGGCTATATACAGATTGTATATTGAACTTTTGTGGACATTTTTATTATATATCAAGATAATAATCGAATTCTTTGGGATGTGGATAATTATTGATAATTTTACTTTCTTCTTTTTTCATATCAATCCAGTTAAAGGCTAATTCTTTGGTGAAGACATTATCTTTTAGCAAAAAATTATGGTCATTTTTTAATGCATCTAATGATTCATTTAAATTTTGTGGTAAGAAAGTTAATTTAGCAGCTTCATTTGGACTGAGCTCATACATATTTTTATCATAGGGTCCCATACCCATTGCTATGGGGTCTAACTTTTTTTCAATACCATCAAGTCCAGCCATAAGAAGTGATGCAAAATTAAGATAGGGATTTCCACTGGCATCACCGGGACGAAATTCAAATCTTCTTTTTTCAGGAGCAGTAGCATATCCGGGTATTCTTATGACAGCAGATCTATTTGAACTTGCAAAACAAATAACTACCGGTGCTTCAAAGCCGCGGACAAGCCTTTTATATGAGTTTGTTGAAGGGGCATTTAATGCCATTAAAGCAGGCGTGTGCTTGAGAACACCGCCCATAAAGTTAAGTGCAATATCTGAGAGACCGGCATAATTATCCTCAGGACCTGCAAAAATTGATTTTCCATTTTTGAAAAGTTGCATGTGAACATGAAAACCATTGCCAGCCTCTCCATACATGGGTTTTGGCATAAAAGTTGCTATTTTTCCATGTCTATGGGCGATATTTTTAATAAGGTATTTGATTTTCATTGTGCCATCTCCAAGGGTGAGGGCATCAGCCATTTTTACTTCGATTTCATGTTGACCGGGACCACCAACTTCATGGTGATGGTATTTTACATCGATTCCAATATTTTCAATGGCTAGAGATATCTCTGATCTAATATTTCGATTTAAATCATGTGGTGCATCTTTATGATACCCATCATCTCCAGAAATTTTAAATCCAGCATTATCATTATTCCATTCTGCCTGTCTGGAATTAATATAATAGCCTGAGTTATTGGCTTTGTTTTGAAAATATATTTCATCAAAAATATGAAACTCAAATTCAGGACCAATAATAAATTGATCAGCTATACCAGTATTTTTTAATTTATTGACAGCACGACTGAGTATGGTTCTGGCATCCTGATTAAATAATTTTTTACCTTCGTCAGTAATTTCATAAATATTACCTAAAAAACTCAAAGTAGGTCTTTCCCAGAATGGGTCTAAAAAAGCAGTACCTAAATCTGGTATAAAAATCATATCACTTGCTTCAATTGTAGCGTACCCATAATTTGAGCCATCAAAGCCAAAACCACTTTCAAATATTTCTTTACTTAATCTAGCCGCCGGTACAGTTAGATGTCTCCATCTACCGTTTAACTCTGTAATTTTAAAATCAAGCATTTCAATATTATTTCCTTCAACATAGCTTTTTAATTCTTCCAGATTTTTAAACATTAAAATTCCCCCTTTTATTTATAATCTGCTTTAATATTAAAGCATTTATTATGCCAATAATAAAAAAAGAGGGAATTTATTCTGCATATACTGTTATGTAGGCTAGCAGGATAAAAAAGTAAATTATTAATCAATGGGATTAATAATAAATATACAAAGATTTAATCCCATTATTTTTTGGGTACTGGTATGAGACAAATGAATTCAAATGTTTCATCATAGGGATTTTTATACTGATGCATTTCATTAGGACCCACATAGGCAAACATTCCAGGTTCAAGTTCAATTTCTTCATCTTCTTTGACCATTAAACCCTTTCCTTTAACAAATAAATTTTCATGTTCCCAATCATGAGAATGCCAGGGGCTATGGCCACCAGGCTCAATAGTAAAATAACGCATTCTGAAATTTGGGGCACCATCTTTTTCACTGACTAATACCCTTTTAGCTGTTTTTATAATATCTTCTCCATTATCTAGATTTTCAAGTGCTATATCAGTAATTTTTTTGGCAAACATTTTATCATCCTCCTTTTAATATTTTCTTTATTTCTATCTTATCTAAACTTATAAAAAAAAGCAATATTTTAAGGATAACAATATTGTGCGATAAAACAAAAAATTTGCTAAAGGGAAAGCTATTATGCTCTAGAATTACTTAAGTGATAAGTGATTTTAGTATAATTTGAAAATTATTTCTATAAAAGAATTTAATGTGGAGGGGATTGAAATGGTCAAAAGCGGGCAGGTAATTATTGAGCATCCTGATTGGTGCAAAAGCTGTGGTATTTGTGTTGAAGTTTGTCCAACACATGTTCTTGCCCTTATTGATGAAGAAATAACAATTGTTAATGCTGATAAATGTATAGCTTGCGGCAATTGTGAGCTTAGTTGTCCTGATTTTGTGTTTAAGGTGGTGGCAGAGAATGAATAAAGAGGCCTTATTATTACAGGGAGATGAAGCGGTTGTTGAGGGTGCACTTGCTGCTGGGGTAAGGTTTTTTGCTGGTTATCCAATAACACCTGCATCTGAAATTGCAGAGGGATTTTCCAGAAAATTACCTCAATATGGAGGAAAATTTATTCAGATGGAAGATGAGCTGGCCAGTATGGCCTGTGTAATAGGGGCTTCTCTTAGTGGTTTAAAATCTATCACAGCCACCAGTGGTCCGGGATTTTCTTTGAAACAGGAAAATTTAGGTCTGGGTATTATGATTGAGGCCCCCTGTGTAGTTGTAAATGTGCAGAGAGTAGGTCCTTCAACTGGTCTGCCAACTTCTCCTTCTCAGGGAGATGTTATGCAAGCTAAATGGGGAACTCATGGTGATCACCCTATTATTGTTTTAAGTCCTTCTTCTGTAAAAGAATCTTTTGATTTAGCTGTTACTGCTTTTAATTTTGCAGAAAAATACAGGACACCTGTTATTTTATTATTAGATGAGATAGTAGGTCATATGAGGGAAAAAATTGAGTTGCCTGATGCAGCAGAGCTAACGATATATGATAGAAAAAGACCGAATATAAGTCCAGAGAATTTCAATCCATACGAAGAAACTGAAGATCATATTCCAGCAATGCCTGATTATGGCCAGGGTTATAAATATCATACAACTGGTCTTTTTCATGATAAAACAGGTTTTCCCGGTGGCAAAACAGAAGATGCCAGGAGATTAATGGATAGATTGATGGCAAAAATTGAAGATAATCTGGATGATATACTCTTATTTGATGAAGATATTAGAGAAAAAGATAATGTTTTAGTTCTTTCCTATGGCTCAACAGTGCGCTCGGCAATAAGTGCTGTAAATGAAGCTAGAGATAAAGGTTATAATGCTGCCTGGTTAAAATTAAAGACCATCTGGCCTTTTGCAGGAGATAAGATTAAAGAGCTCGCTGAAAATGTTGATACTATTATTGTTCCTGAATTAAATAGGGGTCAACTAATCCGAGAGGTAGAAAGATTTGCCTGCGGTCAGGCTAATGTGATTGGAATAAATAAATATGATGGTACCTTAATTAAGCCTGAAGAGATACTGGCAAAGATTGAGGAGGTAGAATAATGGATATAGATATTTATAAGTATTTACGTGAAGATAAACTTCCACATATCTGGTGCCCGGGTTGTGGCCATGGAACAATATTAAGTAATTTGATTAGAGGTATAGATAGGGCTGGTCTTGACCAGGATAAAACTGTGGTTGTATCAGGTATTGGTTGTTCAGGTAGGGCGACTGGTTATTTAAATTTTGATACTTTACACACCACACATGGTAGGGCAATACCTTTTGCAACTGGAATTAAGCTGGCCAATCCGGAATTGAATGTTATTGTAATTACAGGAGATGGAGATGGATCAGCAATTGGTGGAAATCATTTAATTCATGGTTGCAGGAGAAATATTGATTTAACAGTTGTCTTATTAAATAATCAAATCTACGGTATGACGAGTGGCCAGTATTCACCGATGACTCCAACAGGTGCAACTGCTACTACGGCTCCATATGGAAATATTGATCAAAATTTTGATTTATGTGAATTGACAAAAGCTGCTGGAGCTACTTTTGTTGCCCGGGGCACTTCCTTTCATGCCAGACAGTTAATAGATGTTTTTGAAGAAGGTCTAAATCATAAAGGGTTTTCTTTTATTGAAACTTATAGTCAGTGTCCTATTAATTTTGGACGTAGAAATGGTATGTCAGGTCCTGTAGATATGTTGAACTGGTATAAAGAACATGCAGTAAATATAAAAGGATGGGAAAATTTAGAAGAAGATGTTAAAGAAGATAAATTTCCTATTGGTATAATTTATCAGGACAATAGGCCGGATGATGAATATACTGTAAGGTATCAAAATATTATTGATAAGGTTCAAAAGGAGGTTAATTAAATGAAAAGATGTGAAATTAGGTTAAGTGGTGCTGGTGGTCAAGGAATGATAACAGCAGGTATAATTTTATCAGAAGCTGCCCTTTTAGAAAAGGACTTAAATGTAACACAGACTCAATCATATGGTCCTGAATCACGTGGTGGAGCAAGCAGGGCAGAGGTGGTTTTGAGTCATGAAACTATAGATTATCCCAAGGTTATAAAACCGAATATATTAGTAGCATTAACTCAAAAGGCCTTTGATAAATATAGTGGAGATATTAAAGAAAAAGGTATTATCATTGTAGATGACAAAATAAACACATCTAAAAATTCTAATAAAACTAAAGCCAGTATTTTCTGTCTTCCAATTATAGAGACAGCTGAAAACGAGGTTGGATTAAAGCTAACATCAAATATTGTTGTTTTAGGTATTGTTTCTAAATTTGTGGATGATATAAGTGTTAAAGATATTAAAGCTGCTGTTAGAAAAAGAGTACCTGCCCATACGGTAGAGAAAAATATGACCGCTTTTGAAGAAGGTATTAAACTTGCAGAAAGTTTAATTATCTAGAAATATATTAATATTATATTATATCCCAGGGGGGTTAATATGGGTGAGAATGATTATAACAGTGAATTAAAAAATTGGAAAAATAATAAGTATCAAAAGACTGTAGATAATTATGGGGAGAGAAAGGATAAGTTTAAATCAGATTCTGATTTAACTATAGATCCTCTCTATAATCCTGAAGATATGAAGGATATAGATTATATTAATAAAGTTAATTTCCCGGGTGAATATCCCTTTACCCGTGGGGTATATCCTACAATGTACCGTAGTAGGTTATGGACTATGAGGCAGTACGCGGGATTTGGTACAGCAAAAGAATCAAATAAAAGGTTTAGATATCTACTTGGACAGGGGCAGACTGGTCTAAGTGTTGCTTTTGATCTTCCAACACAGATAGCTTATGATTCAGATCATGAACTATCTAGAGGAGAAGTTGGCAAGGTAGGGGTAGCTATTGATACTCTGGCAGATATGGAGGTTTTATTTGATAAAATACCCCTGGATAAAGTAAGTACTTCAATGACTATTAATGCCCCTGCAGCTGTATTGCTTGCCATGTATATAGTTGTTGCTGAAAAACAGGGTGTTAAACCCGGGCAATTGGCAGGTACTATTCAAAATGATATATTAAAGGAGTATGTAGCAAGGGGAACTTATATCTTTCCCCCGGAGCCTTCTTTACGTTTGATTACAGATATTTTTGATTATTGCTCAAAGAAAATGCCACGCTGGAATACTATAAGTATTAGCGGTTATCATATAAGAGAAGCGGGTTCTAATGCTATACAGGAACTGGCCTTCACTATTGCTGATGGTATAGAGTATGTTAAAGCTGCGGTTGATATTGGTCTGGATGTTGATGAATTTGCACCCCGGCTATCTTTCTTTTTTAATTCCCAAATGAATATATTAGAAGAGATTGCTAAATTTAGAGCAGCCCGTAGATTATGGGCTGAAACAATGGAAAAAAGGTTTAAGGCTCAAAAAGAAAAATCAAAAATGTTAAGATTTCACACTCAAACAGCAGGCTCAGCACTTACAGCACAACAGGCAGAAAACAATATTATCAGGGTAACACTTCAGGCCCTTGCAGCAGTACTTGGGGGAACCCAATCTTTACATACTAATTCATTTGATGAGGCCCTGGGTTTACCAACAGAAGATTCAGTAAAAATTGCTCTGAGAACACAACAAATTATTGCTCATGAAAGTGGAGTTGCAGATACTATTGACCCTCTGGCAGGTTCATATTATATAGAATCTCTTACAGATAAATTTGTGGAAAAAGCAAAAGAATATCTTGATAAAATTGATGAGCTTGGTGGTATGGCTAAAGCTATTGAAGCTGGATATATTCAACGTGAAATACAGGAAAGCGCCTATCAGACACAGAAAAAAATAGAGGGAAGAGAAAGAGTAGTAGTAGGTGTAAATAAATTTGTAGAAGAAGAAAACAATAAAAATGAATTATTAAAAGTTGATCCAGAAGTAGAAAAAAATCAGAGGAAAAGATTGGATGCAATTAAAAATACACGAAACAATGATATAATAATTAAAAAACTTGATTTAGTAAAAAAAGCTGCTATAAATGGTGATAATTTGATGGAGCCAATAATTGATGCTGTTAGGGAATATGCTACTTTAGGTGAAATTACTGATGTTTTACGCGAAGTATTTGGTGAATATGAGGCAAAATATATCTGAAGGAGGATATCCGATGAGTAAATCCAGGATAAAAATATTGATTGCTAAACCCGGACTTGATGGTCATGACCGGGGAGCTAAGGTTATTGCCAGGGGTTTAAAAGAAGCCGGTATGGAGGTTGTTTATACTGGTTTAAGGCAGACGCCTGAACAGATTGTGAGGGCTGTAATTCAGGAAGATGTTGATGTTTTAGGTTTAAGTATTTTATCTGGAGCTCATAATCAAATTTTTCCTGAAATTATTGATAAATTAAAAAATGAGGGCAGGGAAGATCTTTTGATACTAGCAGGAGGAATAATCCCTGATGATGATAAAAAATCCTTAGAGGAACTTGGTATTGATGCTATTTTTAGTCCCGGTACTCCAATTAAAAAGATCGTAAAATTTATTGAAGATAATTCTTAATTGTATAAAAATGGAGGCCTGAATTAATGCACAAATTACTAAAGGGTATTGAAAAAGGAGATGAAAAATCAATAGCCAGGGCTATTACATTGGCTGAAAATAACAGAAAAAAAAGTATTAATTTATTAAAAAATTTATATAGATTAAAAAAAAGGTCTTATTTAATTGGAATAACTGGACCTCCTGGTTCAGGTAAGAGTACCCTTACTGAAAAATTGGTTCAGTTATTGAGAAAGGAAGATAAAAAAATAGGGATAATCGCCATTGATCCAACAAGTCAGTATAGTGGTGGTGCTTTACTGGGGGACCGCATCAGGATGAATAATATAGTTACTGATAAGGGTGTCTTTATACGTAGCATGGCTACAAGAGGACTTTTAGGTGGATTAAATCCTTCTATATTTGATACAATATTGATATTATCTGCAGCTGATTATGAATATATTGTTATTGAAACTGTTGGTGTAGGACAAAATGAAATAGATATTGTAAATATAGCTGATACAACAATGGTAGTAACGGTCCCTGAAGCAGGAGATGAGATTCAGACCTTTAAAGCTGGTTTAATGGAAAGTGGAGATATATTTGTTTTAAATAAAGCTGATTTGCCAGGTAATATTAAGATGGAAATGATGGTTAAACAGATGATTGAATATAAGAACAATGATAAAAGTTGGACACCACCTTTGATTAAGACCATAGCCAAAGATGGCGAGGGAATTGATGATTTACTTAAAAATATTAACTTGCACCATGAATATTTAAAGGAAAATGAACTTATAAAGGAGAAAAGATATAAGATAGTAAGGAAACAATTGATAAATAATATGGAAGAGATGTTAAGGGCAAAAAAAATTGTGCCAATTGTAGATTCTGTTTT
>CAZOON010000060.1:0-8175 GCA_964581445.1 uncultured Halanaerobiales bacterium
TAGCCCCGTTTTGCTGGTGGCTGATATTGATAGGGGTGGTGTTTTTGCTTCCATTGTCGGCACATTGGAATTGTTGAATGAAGAAGAGAGACAAACAATAAAAGGGATAATTATTAATAAATTTAGAGGTGATAGAAAAAGATTTGCAGATGGTATTGATTTTATTGAGGATTATACCGGGAAAAAGGTAGCAGGTCTTATACCATATGCAGCTAATATCGGTATTCCAGAAGAAGATAGCCTGGCATTTTCTCAATCTGGTTCAAAGCAGGATGAACTACAGATTTATGTGATTTACTTACCCCATATATCTAATTTTACAGATTTTACAGTATTTACTGAAGAGGCTGGAGTAAATTTAAAATATGTTAAAGGAGCAAATGAGCTTGATAAAGCGGATGTAATTATTATCCCGGGGAGTAAGAATACAATAGAAGATTATCTGGCCATTAAAAATGAAGGAATAGTAAGGCGTATAATAGAGCTTAAGCAGCAGGGTGTAGCTGTTGTTGGTATATGTGGTGGCTACCAGATGCTGGGTAATGAAATTAAAGACCCGGATAATATTGAGTCAGAGCAAAAAGAAATTAAAGGATTTGGCTTGCTTGATATTTCTACAACATTAAGTAAGAAAAAAATTACTAAACAAATAAAAGCAGAGTTAATATATGAGGGTGATTTTTTTGCTGAGCTGGATCAGACCCTAACTGGATATGAAATTCATCAGGGTTATACAGTACTTAGTGATAAAAATTATAGATTATTTAATATCAAAAGGGATAATGTAGATATTAAGGATGGTTATATAAGTAAGGATGGCCTTGTATGGGGAAGCTATATTCATGGAATTTTTGATAATGACCAATTTAGACATAAATTTCTTAATTATTTAAGGCAAAATAAAGGTTTGAAGGCTTTAGAAGAAAGTAAAATGTTCTCTATTGAAAAAAGAAAAAAAGCCTATGATGACTGGGCGGATTTAGTTTTAGAAAATATTGATATTGACTATATTGAAAGTTTAGTCAGGTGATTATAATGATAATATTATTTGCCGCAGTTTTACTTGATTTGATTTTTGGAGACCCTATTAATAATATTCATCCTGTAGTTTTAACTGCTAAGTTTATTTCATTTCTGGAAAAAAGATTATATAAATATAAAAACAAATTCATATCTGGACTAATACTGGTCTTAGTAATTGTCAGTGTGACATTTATTAGTAGTTTTTTTATTATTAAAATTGCCTATATAATTAATAATTTTTTAGGAACAGTTTTGGAAATAATATTATTCAGTATGACAATAGCGGTTAAAGGTTTAATAAATTCCGGTAAAACTATCTTTAATTATCTAAAAGAAGGTAAATTACGGAAGGCACGTTATGAAACAGGTTTAATTGTAGGGAGGGATACGGATAACTTGTCAGAAAAAGAGATAGTGCGAGCAGTAATAGAGACCATGGCAGAGAATACATCTGATGGAATAATAGCTCCACTTTTTTATTATTTAATTGGAGGCTTTCCTCTTGCTTTGACCTATAAAGCAATAAACACAATGGATTCCATGCTTGGATATAAAAATAAAAGATATCTTTATTTTGGGAAAGCTGCCGCACGTTTTGATGATATCGTAAATTTCATTCCTGCCAGGATAAGTGCAGTTTTTTTTATTATGGCAGCATTTATTAATAGGCAAGATTATAAAGCTGCCTTTAAAATTTTGCTAAGAGATGCCCATAAGCACCCCAGTCCCAATGCCGGGTTTCCAGAAGCGGCAGTTGCTGGAGCTCTTGGTGTAAGATTGGGTGGATTGAATTATTATTTTGGACAGGAAAGTTTTCGGTCATATCTGGGCGATAAGAAAAAAGAATTTCATAGAGGTATTATTAAAGAACTTATTAATCTAATATATACAAATCTTTTCTTATTCTTGCTATCTTCTTTAATTATATATATAATTTAATGTGGATAGAAAATTATTCAATAAGCAGGTGTAAATATGAAATGGATCAAGGAGTTTTTTTTCGCACTTACTTTTTTAACAAGATTACCTTCACCAATAAAAGTTGAGTATAATGAAGAGCTTCCTTCAAAATCAATGGCTTTTTATCCTCTTGTTGGTTTAATTATAGGTATTTTTCTTGTTTTAAGTGATATTGTTTTAAGTACTTTTCTTTCAACAGGAATAGCAAATATATTTATATTAATTGTCTGGATTTATCTTAGTGGGGGTTTGCACCTTGATGGATTTATTGACTCCATTGATGGCCTTTTTAGTAGTCGTAAAAAGGAAAGAATGCTGGAAATTATGCATGACAGCAGAGTTGGGGCATTTGGAGTTATTGCCTTAATTATTTTATTATTATTAAAATATAATCTTTTGCTTGAAATGCCAGATTTATTACGCTCCGGGGTATTATTATTTTCTCCTGCCCTCAGTCGCTTTTTAATTGTTATAATTGCTGCCAATTTTCCACTCGCTATGTCCAGCACCCTGGGAAAAGGTTTTAATTATCATCTGGGTTTACGGGAACAATTTATTGGGGCTATCTGGCTTTTAATATTAATGTCTGTATTAAATTATTTTAATTTTAATATATTGATTTTCATCGTTTTATCTATAATTTCTTTTTTGTTTACAATAATTATTGCTCTTTATGTTTGTCGTAAAATAGATGGTTTAACAGGGGATATTTATGGTGCTATGGTAGAACTTAATGAAGTATTTATTTTATTATCTTACATAATTTTAAGTAATTGGCTCTAAATTTAAAACTTAGTTTTGAAGGGGAAGATTTATTAATGTATAAGGCAAGTGTTAAGGTGCCAGGAAGTTGTGGGGAGCTGGCCCAGGGAATAATAAATAATGAGGATTTTTTAATTACCTGTCCTATAGATATCTATAGCCAGGTTTCTGTTGAATTTGATGAAAATATTAAAGGTATTAATGTGAATATAGATGCAGAAAAGAGTATTGAGGCTGCAAGGATATTATTGAGCTATCTTAAAATGGACGAGACAGGTCTCAGGATTGAGATAAAAAGCAAATTAATAAGAGGCAGAGGTATGGCCAGTAGTACTGCAGATATTATTGGGGTTATGTCTGCTATCATTTTTGCCCTGGGATTATCCCCGGACATTAAACTTATGAAAAAAATTGCTCTTGAAATTGAGCCTACTGATGGTATATTTCTTCCGGGTATATATTATTTTAATCATATTACTGGAGAAAAATACTATAGTCTTGGACAGGCACCAGAGATTGATATATTGATTTTTTCTGAAGAAAGGACAGTAAATACACTCTATTTTAATAAAATGAAGGGGCTTAGAGATAAGAAAAGACAAAAGGAAGCAAAGGTTAAAAAGGCAGTTAAATTAATTGAAAAAGGACTAAAAAATAAGGACAAATATTTGCTGGGAAAAGGGGTTACCCTGGATAGTTTTGCCCATCAAAATATTATTTACAGGCCTTATTTAGAAAAACTTCATGATATTATACAAAATAATAGTAATGTATATGGTATTAATATTGCTCATAGTGGAACACTTAATGGTTTATTTATAGAGCCAGATTATGATGCCAAAGAACTAATTAAGCATATTGAAAAAGAGATTAAAGAAATTTATTTTTTGAAGCGTGCATCACTTATAAAAGGTGGTATATTTAGGACAGAAGGTGATAATCATGAGTCATATTCACGGTGGGGATATAGAGGAAGCGAAGAAAAAGTATAATATAAAAGGTGATATGATTATTGATTTTAGTGTAAATATAAATTTTATTGGTCCTCCTCCAGATCTTTATAATAATATTGTAAAAAATATCACGGATATTGAAAGATATCCTGAGCCAAATTCCAGAAAATTAAAAATAAAATTATCAGAGCATCATGGAATAAATCTTGAAAACATAGTTCTTGCTAATGGAGCAGTTGAAATAATATATCAACTTTTAGATATAATTAAGGCTAAAAATGTATTAATCATGGAGCCGGCATTTTCAGAATATGAAATGGCTGTTTTGAAAAGTGGTGGTTCTGTAGAATTATTATTATTAAAAGAAAAAAATAATTTCAAGGCGGATGTAGATGAAATCATTGAAATGATGTCAGGGGTGGATCTTATCTTCATTTGTAATCCTCATAATCCCAGCGGTCATTTATTACTTCGCCCTGAAATTGAGAAAATATTAAAATCGGCAGAGTCTCAAGGTGTTTTTATGGTTTTAGATGAAGCTTTTATTGACTTTGTAGATAATCTTGAGGGGACTACACTTATTAATAGTGTAGATAAGTATAAAAACTTGTTTATTATCAGGTCGATGACAAAGTTTTATGCTATTCCAGGTTTAAGACTTGGTTATGGAGTAGGGGCAAAAGAATTAATAAGTAATATAGAACAGGGAAGAGACCCCTGGAATGTCAATATACTGGCTCAGAGGGCAGGTCTTGAGGCCCTTTCTTCCAATAAATATATTAACTTAAGTAGAAGAAAAAATAGAGAAGAGCGTTTATTTTTATTTAATGAATTAAAAAAAATTACTGGTATCATTCCTTTCAAACCTGCGGCAAATTTTATCTTTCTTAAAATAAGTAAAGATGATATGGATGTAGACGTATTAAGTGCTAAATTGGCTGAAAAAGGGATTTTAATCAGGGATTGCAGTTCATATCAGGGGCTTGATAAAAACTATTTTCGCCTTGCTGTAAAAAGCAGGAAAGAGAATATTTTCTTATTACAAAATTTAAAAAATATATTAAATACTTATAGTTATGGGGGTAATTAAAATGTCAGAAACCCATATATATCTGGTCAGACATGGTGAGACTGACTGGAATAAAAATCTAAGATTTCAGGGTCAAACAGATATTTTACTTAATGAAACCGGAATACAACAGGCAATAAAAGTGAGAGAATTTTTAAAAAATAAAAAACTGGATTACATTTTTTCCAGTGATTTAAGTAGAGCGATACAAACTGCTGAGATAATTGCTGATAATCATAATTTAAAGCTAATAAAATACCAGGGTTTACGAGAAATGAATTTTGGTGAATGGGAAGGTATGACTTATACAGAAATAAAAGAAAATTACCCGGAGCTGGTAAATAAATGGTTTGAAGACCCCAGTTCAGTCAACCCCCCAGGAGGAGAATCTTTACAGGATTTTCAGGATAGAGTGAGCGATGATTTTAATGAGATTATAAATAAACACAGGGATAAGAAATTGCTGGCAGTTGCCCATGGTGGTGTAATAAGAACCTGGCTTGCCAGTGTTTTGAAAATGCCGCTGGCACATTACTGGAAACTTGAAGTAGATAATACGGGAATAAGTTTACTTAAATATTATGATGATAGTCCAGTTTTAAATTACTTGAATTACAAAATAGATAGTTTTTAAAAATATTAAATAAAAGGAGAGTTTTACTATGAATAAAGGATTGATTCACATTTATACAGGAGATGGCAAGGGAAAGACAACAGCAGCAATGGGACTTGCTTTCAGGGCTGCAGGGCAGGATAAGAAGGTATATATACTGCAATTTTTAAAGGCAAGGAAAACTGGAGAGAGGTTTAGCGCTGAAAAGGTTGAAAATATTACATTCGCCAGGGCTAATAAATCTCCTAAATTTATATTTCAAATGAATGAAGAAGAAAAGGCAGAATTAAAAAAAGAAACGAAAAAAGCATGTGAAAATTTAATGAGGATTTTGCAGGATAGTGAGTATGAGATAATCATAGTTGATGAAATCTTTGGCGCATTGGCCAATGGTATGATTGATAAAAAAGACCTTATTAAATTGATGAAAGAAAAGTCTGGAGATAAAGAATTGATTTTAACAGGACGTGGTGCACCTGAAGATGTATATGATTATGCAGACTATGTAAGCAATATGACTATGATTAAACACCCCTTTGAAAAGGATATCAAGGCAAGAAAAGGAATAGAATTTTAGTTAAGTAATAGAAGCGGGAGTGAGCAAATGAAATTATTAAATAAATTTGTAGAAAAAGAGTTAGAATTAGCGCATGGTTGTACAGAACCCGGGGCAGTAGCTTATGCTGTTGCAGCTGCTGCTTCTCATTTGGAAGGTGAACTTAGAAAAATTACGGTAAAGATGGATGGCTTTGTTTATAAAAATGGAATGACAACAGGTATACCTGGAGTAAAAGGGGCCAGAGGAAATAAAGTTGCTGCTGCTCTTGGAGTTTTGACCAGTGATTTTCTCAATAAAAAATTACAGATACTCTCAAACTTGAATGATGATACTATCAAAAAGGCAAAAAAGCTTCTGAATTTTGTAAACTTAGAGGTTGTTGATAGTGAATCATTATATATTCATGCTATTATTGAAGGTGATAATACTGTAGAATCATTAATAGTCAATGACCATAGTAATCTTAACTGGGTTAAAGTTAATGGTAAAATGGTTTTTGAAAATGATAAGATGAAGAGGGCTGAAGCAAATTTTAATTTGGCTGATGAATTCAGAGATTATTCAATTTCTGATATGATTGAGCTTCTTGAAAATGAATTTACTGAAAAACATCTGGATTACTTAAAAAAGGGCCTGGATTATAACCTTAGATTAGTTGAGGCCAGCAAAGCAGGTGAAGCCAGGGGTATTGGTAAACATTATGATAAGCTATCTATTGAGAATGATACTCAACAAATTGCTGCTCTTATTGCCCATGGTGTAGATGCCCGAATGTCAGGTGTAGCAAGACCAGCCCTGGCTTCTTCAGGAAGTGGTAATCAGGGGATTACAATTTCTCTTGGTATATATTTTACAGGAAGATACTTAGAAAAGGAGGAAATAAAGATTTATAAAGCGACCATGCTGGGACATTTAATAGCCTATTATACTAAAATATATATGGGCAAATTGTCTTCTTTTTGTGGTTTACTTTTTGCAGCTGCTCCGGCAATCCTGGCCGGTTTATTATATCTGGATGACAAAAATGATAAGATTGAAGAGGGAATAAATAATATATTAAGTGATTCAGCTGGAATTTTTTGTGATGGTGCTAAAAGTAGTTGTGCTTTTAAGGCCATTACTGCTTATGATCAAGCATATCGTCATTACCAGTTTATTAAAAGTGGATTAAATACTCAGCTTCCTACTGGATTTGTTAGTGATAAACTTAGTAAAACTTTAGTTAATTTAAGAAAGTTATCAATGTCAGAGGGAGACACAATAAATGGAACGTTATTCAAAATTATAGAAAATATTTTCAAAGATGAGGTTTGACTTATTTACTTATTTTTAATATTATAGTAATAAGAATTTAAGATATTTTTTATATACTATAGAGAAAGAAATAAGAAAGTAAGGTGTTTTTTTTGCTTAATAAACATAAATGGAATTTAATAATCGGAATATCTTCTGGTGTTATTCTGTTTTTCTATATTTTATATAAAGGTCAGTGGGGTACATTATTAACTCAATTTTCTAATATTAATAAATATTGGTTGATGCTGGGCTTTGCGGCCATGTTATCCTATTGGGCTTCAGAAGCAAAGATTCTTCAAAAGATTACACATTCACTCCATGGTGAATATAAATTTTCAGATGCCTTTGAGGTTACTATGGTAGGTCAGTTTTTTAATGCAATTACACCTTTTGCTTCTGGTGGGCAACCTGCCCAGTTGTTTATGCTATCAAAACAGAATGTTGATGCAGGAAAGTCTGGATCAATACTTATGATAAAATTTATTATTTATCAATCTGTTTTAATTTTTTACGCACTAATTTTAATTATCTGGAAACTTTCTTTTTTTAATGCGAGAATGAGCAATTTGTTTTATTTGATTTTTTTAGGATTTACTGTTGATTCAGCAGTTATTATTATGCTTATCATTTTATCAAAATATAGAAATATCAATGAAAAAATAAGTGGTTTTGTACTTAATATATTGTCTAGATTTAACATAATAAAAGACAAAGAAATTGTAGAAAATAAAATTAATCATTTTTTGGACCAATTTCATCTTAATATACAAATATTATTGAAAAATAAAAAATTAATTCTTAAAACAGTCCTTTTGACAATAATCAGATTAACATCTTTTTATATGATACCATATTTTATTTATCGTAGTTTTGGTCTTCTAGGAGCTGGGCTCTCAAATATGATAGCCGCTAATGCCTTTGTTAAGATGTTTATTTCCTT
>CAZOON010000061.1:0-8066 GCA_964581445.1 uncultured Halanaerobiales bacterium
CACCTGTTAGTTTAGCAATGACAAGGATGCCTAATATTATTACTATTAAACAGGACGATACATATTTTGAGGCAGCTAAAAGGATATCTTTAAATAAGATTGATTCTCTTCCGGTGATTACAGATGAATATAAGGTAGTTGGAAGGATCAGCAAAACAAATATTACTAACTATATTGTTGAGTTTGATTGGGAAAATTAAAGGAGGAAATAAAAATGCAGAGAGAATTAGCGCTTGAATTTGTAAGGGTGACAGAAGCTGCGTCGTTAGCGGCTGCCCCCTGGATGGGAAAAGGAAAGAAAAAACTTGCTGATAAAGCTGCAGTTGATGCTATGCGGGCTGTATTTGATACTGTACATATAAACGGTACAGTTGTTATTGGCGAAGGGGAAAAGGATGAGGCCCCACGTCTGTATATTGGTGAGGAGATTGGTGATTTTGGAAGTAATGCTCCGGTACTGGATATTGCTGTTGATCCTTTAGAAGGGACGACACTGGTGGCACGAGGTTTGCCTAATGCCCTGGCAGTTGTTGCAGTTGCCGAAAGAGGTACACTTTTAAAGGCACCTGATACATATATGGAAAAAATTGCGGTAGGTCCAGGGGCAAAAGGTTGTATTAACCTTAACGCCTCTGTAGAGGATAATCTAAGGGCAGTAGCAAATGCATTAAATAAAAGTCTTAAGGATTTGACAGTAATCGTTCTTGATCGTTCCCGTCATGAAAAACTTATATCAGATATTAGAAAGGTTGGAGCTCGCATTAAACTTATCAGTGATGGAGATGTTGCAGGAGGAATAGCAACTAGTTTAGAAGACACAGGTGTTGATGTTTTAATGGGTACTGGTGGTGCTACTGAGGGAGTTTTAACTGCGGCAGCTTTGCGTTGCCTTGGTGGTGAAATTCAGGCTCGTTTAAAACCAAGGAATGAATCTGACCGTCAAAAGGCATTTGATTTTGGAATTAAAGATATTGATAAATTATATAAGACTGAAGATTTAGCCAGTGGTGAGGATAATATGTTTGCAGTGACAGGTATTACAGATGGAGAACTTTTAAAAGGTGTAAGATATTCAGGTGTTGATGCTACAACTCATTCTCTGGTAATGAGAAGTAAAACTGGAACAATTAGATATATTACTGCAAGCCATAAGATTACTCAAAAACCTGCTTATTTCCCCAAGGATATTTTCAATCCTGATTTTAATCAAAAACTGGAGATGTAATTTACTAAGATTTCAGTTGAAAAATACAATATTATAATACAAACCCCCCGGATGGCCATAATTAATTAGCCTGGAAAGGGGGTTATTTTTTTGCTTTCTTATGCATAAATTTATACTGGTGATTAAGGGGGGATGGTTTTGTTTTCATTTTTAAAATATTTTCAGGAGATATTTGATCTTCCAGCTGAAGTAATAATGGATCAGCCCCTGATAATGCTTGTTGCTAATAAAAGGTTATATATTGAAAATCACAAAGGGATTGCCCTTTTTCAAGAAGATCTTATTAAAGTTCGTGTAAAAGATTTTTTTATAATAATAAAAGGTTTTAATTTCGAACTTGAAAGGATAGAAGAGGATCACCTTATTATAGTAGGGGATTTTTCCATTATTGATTATGAAAAAAAATAGGGGGGATTAAATGTCTGGCAGTAGAATAACTATGTTTTTTAATGGTTATTTATTAATAGACATCAGGGGAAATGCACTGGAAAGATTTATTAATCAGATAAATAACAATGATATTAAATTATATAATCTAAAAAAAATAAAAAAGAATCATTTTCAGGCAAAAATCAAGGCAAAAAATTTCAAAAAATTACGTCCGCTTGTTAAAAAAAGGATGTGTTCGGTTAAAATAATAAATAAATATGGTTTTCCTTTTTTAATGTCTTGCCTCTGGAAAAGAAATTTTATGCTTTTTGGTTTTATTTTATTGTTTATGATTATTTATCTTGGCTCATCTTTTGTCTGGTTTTATGAAATCAAGGGTATAAATCAATTATCTAAAGAAAAAGTAGAGTTACTATTAAACAAGAGTGGTATTAAGATAGGAACTTTGAAAAAAAACATTAATATAAATACGGCGGAAAAAAATATATTAAAATTGGAATCTGATATTATATGGATAGATTTAAGCTGGAAAGGGACAAAATTGAAGGTTGAGCTAGTCGAAAGAAAAAAAGTTCCGGGAGCAGTAAAAGGAAATCTAATTTCTAATAAAAATGCAATTATAAGTGAAATTATAGTTTTTAAAGGATTGCCTGTGGTTCAAACTGGTGATACTGTAAAAAGAGGTCAAATATTAATTGCAAGTAGTGATGAATCTAAAGCTGCTCGAGGAATTGCTAAAGGTTATGTCTGGTATGAAGCCAGCGGAGAATCAAAGTTAATATCAAAAAAATATTTTTTTACAGGTAGAAATAAAAGACAATATGTTATAAGAATAGGGGGATTTAAAATTTATTTTCCACCTATAAAAATAAATTTTAAGGAGTATATAAAAGTTAATTCTGTAAAAATAGCTTCAGAATGGAGGAATATTGACTTTCCTCTAGAACTTATTAATGTAAATTATAAGGAAATAAAATTTATTAAAATTGAGCAAATGAGAAAATCAGCGGAATATTTTGCCCTTGAGGAGGCACTTGGTAAAATATTAAATAAAATTAATAATAAGGCAATAATACTGGAAATTTTGCCTGAAAAGTTAAATGTGCATGATAATAATATAGTCAGGTGTAGATTATTGCTTAAAACCGAAGAAATAATTGCTTATTATAAGGAGGAATTAGGTGCTAAAGATTGAAAAGGAATTTTCAATAGAGGATTATCAAATAGCAAGAAATTTATTTGGAGCAAAAGATGAAAATTTAAAATTGTTGGAAAAGGAGTTTGAGGTTGGATTAATTGCCCGGGGAAATATTGTTAAAATTTTAGGTGAAGAAAAGAATGTTAACAAAAGCCTTGAATTAATAAAAGAATTATTAAAAATCACTGATTTCAATCATTATTTATCACAACGTAAAGTTGCTTATGCAATTGAATTATTTAATAAATATAAGACAGTGAGATTAGATTCAATATTTAATGAAGTCCTGCAAATGAATTTTAAGGGCAAAAAAATACAGGTTAAGACATTGGGCCAGAAGGTTTATGTAGAAGCTATTAAAAATCATGATGTAGTTTTTTCAATTGGTCCTGCTGGAACAGGAAAAACATATCTGGCTATGCTTATGGCAGTAAAATATCTTATGAATAAAGAAGTAAATAGAATTGTCCTGACGAGACCTGCTATTGAAGCTGGAGAAAAATTGGGTTTTTTACCTGGAGATATGCAAGAAAAGGTTGATCCTTATCTAAGACCTCTATATGACGCTCTTTATGATATACTTGGGCCTGAAAAGGTTGCTGTTTATCTTGAAAAGGATATAATTGAGGTAGCGCCACTGGCTTATATGCGTGGAAGAACTCTTGATGATTCTTTTGTTATTCTAGATGAAGCTCAAAATACTACACCAGAACAAATGAAAATGTTTTTAACCAGGATTGGTTTTAATTCTCATTCAGTTATAACTGGAGATGTAACACAGATAGATTTACCTCATAGTAAAAATTCTGGTTTGAATCAGGCAAGACAGATATTAAAAAATATAAAAGGTATAGAATTTGTTTATCTATCCAAACAGGATGTAGTCAGGCATGATCTGGTTAAAGAAATAATTAAAGCCTATGAAAGATATGAAGGTAGGAATAAATAATGATTATTATTGATAGTATAAAAAAATGGTGGCAAAAAATTAAAAAAGAAGGCATAAGTCTTGATGCTAGTACAAAAAAATTTATCTGGGGTATTATATTTTTTGTAATTGTTTCTCTAATTTTCACTATTGAGTTTATCCCTGATAGGATTGATTTAAAACCTGGTGAGGTAAGTAAAATGGATGTTACTGCTCCAGGTACTATTTCTTTTGTGGATCAGAAAAAAACGGAAGAATTAAAGGAAATCGCAGCAAATTCAGCTCCCAAAGTATATGAGGAAGCCAACGAAGTTAACAATAAGATTGAAGATGAAATAATCCGTTTTTTTGACAAGATTAAAATTGGAAAAAAAATAATGGGTGATTCACCTGAGAAACTTGCAAATAATATTATTAAGAACAATAATTATAAATTCAGTGAAAAAACTATAGTTACATTGCTTAAATCTGAAGATACTAAATTGGAAGAATTAAAAGACCTCCTTATTAAACTGCTGGACAAGCAACTGGAGCAGCATGTATTACCTGGTGAATTAAATGATGTTAAAGATACTTTAAAAGAAGAGGTAATGGACCAGAATTATGATAAAAACTATAGACTGGCCCTTACTGATATATTGATTAATACAATTCAACCAAATATGATTTTAAATAAAGAGGAAACAGAAAAAAGGCAAGTGAAGGCAAGAAAACAGGTAGAGGATGTAGAAAAAACGGTCAGGCAGGGAGAAATAATTGTTCGTAAAGGTGATGTTGTTACAGATGAAGATATAATAATACTTGAAAAATTAGGTTTACAAAAACCACGTATTAATTATTTAAATATTATCGGAATTATTATTATCATTATTACATTAATTTTAATGGCAGTTTTATATCTTAGACGTTATAAAAGTGAAGTCTGGGAAGATATTAATAAGATTGTACTTCTTGAAATGCTAGCTGTATTTGTTTTAATACTGGCAAAGATAATCAGTATTTTTCAATTGACTTATCTTAATTATCTTGTTCCGGTAGCTGCTGCTTCTATACTGGCAACTGTTTTAATAGGTAGTGAAACAGCGCTTGTTATGACAATTTTTTTGAGTATCATGGTTTCCCTGATATTTGACAATAGTTTTAATGTGCTCACAAGTGGTTTTATTGCCGGGTTAGTGGGGATATTTAGTGTATCTAAACTGAGTCAAAGGAGTGATCTTGTCAGGGCTGGTTTTTACGTAAGTTTAGTTTTGATTGTATTTATTTTAGGAATTACAATTATTAACCCCATTAATAACTGGGTTGCTCTGGTAACTGTGCTTGCTGTTGGCCTGGTAAATGGTTTATTGGTAGCTATTCTTGCAAATGGACTTTTGCCATATATTGAACATTTATTTGGTTTAACTTCTTCTGTTAAACTCCTTGAATTATCAAATCCAAGTCAGCCTCTTTTAAAGAGGATGCTGGTAGAAGCGCCGGGAACCTATCATCATAGTGTTATTGTTGGAAATCTTGCTGAGGCTGCAGCAGATGATATAGGAGCTGATTCTTTACTGGTAAGAGTTGGGGCATATTATCATGATATTGGTAAATTGAAGAGGCCGTATTTTTTTACTGATAATCAATTTGGGGGAGAAAATCCTCATAATAAACTATCTGCCAATTTAAGTTCTTTAATAATTAAATCTCATGTAAAAGACGGGGTAGAGCTGGCCAAAGAATATAAACTTCCTAAATCTATTATTGATATTATTAAACAGCATCAGGGAACAAATCTTATTTCTTATTTTTATCAACAGGCAATGGAGGATAGTAAGCATGATAATGTTGAAGAGAGTGATTTTAGGTATGATGGGCCTAAACCTCAGAGTAAAGAAGCTGCAATTATCATGTTAGCCGATATTGTTGAAGCTGCAGTTAGATCAAAACAATTTAATAAAAGCAATCATAATCGGATTGAAGGTTTAGTAAGGGAATTAATTAGGGAAAAACTTACAGAAGGTCAACTGGATGAATCTGATCTGACTTTAAAAGATCTGGATATTGTTGTTAATAGTTTTGTAAATGTCTTGACTGGTATCTATCATCAAAGGGTTGAATATCCTGAAAATATAATTAAATAAATGAAGAGGGCTGATAATAGTGATAAAAATAGAAATTAATAACCAGCAGTCTTTACTTGATATTAATGATGATTACAGGCATTTATTTGAGGATATTGCCTGCAAGGCAGCAGATATGGAAGGTTATGATAATGGAGAAATAAGTCTTGCATTTGTTGATAATGAAAAAATAAGGGAGCTTAATAAAAAATATCGTAATTTAGATAAAGCTACAGATGTATTATCTTTTCCAATGGATAATGAAATCTGGGGAGATATTGTTATTTCAGTTGAAATGGCATTAATTCAGGCTGAAGAATATGGGCATAGTGTTAAGCGTGAACTTTCTTTTTTGTTTGTTCATGGTATACTACATTTACTGGGGTATGAGCATCAGTCAGAAGGTAAAAAAAAGGAAATGAGGCAAAAAGAGGAAAGAATATTGGGCTCATTAAATATTTCTAGAGATTAGGTGGATATCTTGCAAGTGCATACTTTGATTGAAAGTTTTAATTATGCTCTGGAAGGGATTGTGCATACTCTACGTACCCAGAGAAATATGAAAATACATTTTACTATTGCTGTTTTAGTTTTACTTGGCAGTCTCTTTATTAATATTTCAAAACAGGAATTAATTATTCTGTTTTTTTCAATATCTTTTGTAATTGCTATGGAGATGATTAATACAGCAATTGAAGTTATAATTGATATGATTTCAGAGGAATATAGTTATCCAGCTAGAGTAGCAAAAAATATTGCAGCTGGAGCTGTTTTTATGGCAGCTGTTAATTCTATAATTGTAGCATATATTATTTTCAGGGATGAATTAGGTCCTGTAACATTAAATCTAATAAGATATATAATTAAAGAGCCTTCCCATCTTGTTTTTATTAATATTGCAATTTTAATTATTTTAATTATTATTTTAAAGGCCATTAAAGGTAGTGGTACACCTTTACTTGGGGGAATGCCAAGTGGTCATAGTGCTCTATCATTTACTATTGCTACAATTATTATTTTATTAACTGAAAATGTTTTAATTGCAGTTTTAGTTGTATTTTTGGCATTACTGGTTGTGCAAAGTAGGCTGCAAACTAAAACTCATAATTTGCTGGAGGTTTTTGTGGGGAGTATTATTGGTATATTAATTGCTTTAATTATGTTTCAGATAATATAATGATTTGTCTAATCCATGGGGGTTTTAAAATGTTAAAAAGGTTAAGAAACCTACTGCTTACAGGAATATTAGTAATACTTCCATTGATTGGCTCATTATATATATTTTACTATATTTTTCTTTTATTAGATAATTTAACTATCCCTCTGGTTAATCTAGTTCTGGGCAAGGAGATAAGGGGGATTGGTTTTGCCCTGGATATAATTATTATTTTACTTGTAGGTTTGTTTGCAACAAATATTATTGGTAAACAGATTATATTAATGGGAGAAGATTTTTTATTAAAGATACCATTATTCAAGAATATATATATAAGCATAAAACGTTTAATTGAAGGGATGTTCGTCGGTAATAAGCAGGGTTTTAAAAAAGCAGTTATTTTTGAATATCCCAGAAAAGGTATTTACCAGATAGGTTTTGTTACCAGAAATACACCGGAAAGAATTAATAATATCACAGGGAAAAAGACCTACAATATTTTCTTGCCAACCACACCTAATCCTACTTCCGGTATGTTTGTTATGGTCCCCTGTGAAGATGTTAAAGAACTGGATATGCATGTAGAGGATGTTGTAAAATTAATTATCTCTGGAGGCATACTGGTTCCTGGTGAATTAAAAGTGAGGGAAATTAATGATGAAATTGAAGAATAGTTTTAAGATAGCTATTAATATTTTAATATTTATTTTTTTGCTAGTAAATATATTTTTTCTTGCCAGGAACCTGGAGTATATTTATTTTCCTGGTGAGCTTAGTGCCCTGGAAAAGGCCCAGCAGGCTTCTCAATCTGTGATTAAATATAGTGAAGAGTTAGCTGATAGTTATGGGGTTGTAAATAGAAAAGATGTACAGGAGATACTTGCTAGATTTAAGTATGAAGTTGAGAAAGCTGATAGCTCAGAAGAAGTAGCAAGTCTGATGATTGATTATGGACGTCAGGTACAGGATATAATTTTTAGAGAGATGCAAAATAAGAGAATGAACAGAATTTTAAATGTAGTAAATACTCAGGATTTACCTGAAGAAGGTAATATAACTATAACAAG
>CAZOON010000062.1:0-8050 GCA_964581445.1 uncultured Halanaerobiales bacterium
CCATAATTTTTTGTAACCTTTCTTCCATATCATTTGCACTTATTCCTTCATTTATATAGAAAGGATGATAAACCCTTTTTATCTCTTCATTAAATTTTATTTCATTAATTATATCTAAGTCTTTATACCTTAATATGTATTTTATAGCATTTTCAGCAGCAATAACACCTTCTGCCCAGGATCCACTGACAAATTTATAGGGTGCACCACCAGCAACATCACCTGCAGCATATAATCCTTCAATTGTAGTCTCTCGTTTTTCATTTATCCAGTAACCTGCACCAGCATGGCCTCCTACTATATAAGGTTCAGTCCCCTGTATTTCCACAGGTTTTTCCCCGGGATCAAAGTTATTTGCTGCCCAGTAAAGCACAAGACCAGGATACATGTTCAAATATACCTCTTTTAATTTTTTTATTTTTTCAGAAGAAAGATGAGTCAAATCAAGAAACACCGGCCCCCTGCCTTCTTTTAATTCAGTTATAGGACCATTAATTCTTAAGGGGGTAGGCGCTCTATCTCCTCCAAAATGATTGTATCTTTTTACCATATATTTTTCACCATAAGAATTAATTTGATTGGCTTTAAATCCCAGAGCCATAGTTCCTGTAGGGGCAATTATATCTTTTACCCTTAAGGCAATAAACCTCATCTCAAAGGAAGTCATCTCAGCTCCAGCCCTTATCCCCATGGCATAACCAGCACCAGTATTAAATGGTGAATACCAGGTTTTGTGTTGAGCAGAGCCATTATTTTGCGGTCTGTAAATTCCAGATGCTCCACCTGTAGCAATTAAGACTGCTTTTGCCCTAATATAATAAAATATTCCTTTTCTTATGTCAAAGGCAAATGCACCGTAAACCCTGTTATTTTTAACCAGAAGATTTGTGGCAAGAACCCTGTTAATAATATTCACACCAGATTCCTTAGTCTTTCTAGCAATAATAGGTTTTATCGCCTCTCCTTCGATTTCAATATTCCATCTTCCTCTTTTTACATAATCTCCATTTTCATTTTTATTAATACTAAGACCCCAGCTTTCAACAAGTTTAACAAGCTCATTTAATCTTTTTGCCAGTGATAATACTAGATCTTCCCTTATTAAACCCATTGAATCTTTTCTAACATATTTTACAAAACTCTCCGGAGATTCTCCCGGATTAATATAGGCATTTATTGCATTAAGTCCTGATGCCAGACAACCACTTCTCATAATGTTTGCTTTTTCCAATATCATTACATCTAGATTATTTTGAATATCTTTAGCTTTTACAGCAGCTAAACAACCAGCTGCACCTCCTCCAATAATTAAAAAATCCGTCTCTAAAACTTTTATTTTAATTGGATCTTTCAAGATTACACCCCCTGCAGGCAAATTGCCCATATAGTATATGCAGGGATATAAATAATGTGTAAAAAGCTATAAATCTATTTCATGTATTGGTATTATTTTAAATACTAAATCATATTCACTAGCCAGCTTTTTTATAATATCTTTTTTAGTTTCAATTAAATATACTTCCTCTATTTTCTTTTCAGCATATATATATACTGTAATTAGTTTACCACTGATTTCAATATTTACTATTTTATAATCCCAGGTATTTCTTAAATTTTCATTTATTGTTTTTCTAATAATATCTACAGGTTTTTCAATATAAAATTGATAAAGAGTTAAAATAGCCAGAGGTATTGATATTAAAATTACTGAAATAATAATAAATATCAAACTCTTTTTTATATACTTTTTTGCCTTTTTGCGATACCAGTATTCAGCTTTTAGACCTTCAAAATAAAAAACAATAACACCTGAAAAAATAAGACCCAAAAAATTTCCTGCCAAAAGTAAAAACCCACCTATTATTATTGTATCATTATTTAAAGCCAATCCAATTCCAATATTACACATTACTGGTAATAGAGCCGCTGCAACCATAACACCTACCAAACCTGTTTTTAAATTCCCTATCATTAAAGTATAAGAAGCTGCCGCACCAGCTGCGAGAGCAATTATTATATCTGCAAGAGTTGGAAACATTCTTATTTTAATAGATTCATTGATTGTAAGGTCAGGTATACTCCTGGCAAAAATATATCCCACAGTAATTGACAAAATAACTGCCAGGAATTCAGAATAAAAACCCTGTTTAATCATAATCTTATTACCAGTTACAATCCCTATAATAATTGCAAGTATAGGTCCCAGGGCAGGAGCAATTACCATACCACCAACTATAACTGCAACATTATTCAAAATTAATCCCAGACTAATAATTATTGCTGAAATAATCAGCATAATTATATAATCTATACTTATTAAAGAATTATTTTCTGCATAGCTAATAAGTGATTCGCGAGTAGCATGCAAATGTTTTTTTTCATCTCTGGGAATAATTGTATCAGGAGTAAAAATAATTAAACTTCTTTCCCTGTTATTTGTAAAATCAAATTTACTTCTTAAACTATCTATAATTTCATCAGTTTTACCTGATAAATTAATTATTAAAAGATCTCCCGTCTCTGAACTAAGTAATTTATAATCTTCAATATTCATCCCATGTAAATTTAAAAGTGAAATAGCCTTTTTACCTTCTCCTGATTTAAATAATGCATGAATAATCTGCAAAAAAAAACCCCCCTATATTTATATTTTCATACATATAGGGGGATAATATTCCATTATTAATTTTCCTTTTTTCCCATTCTTTCAAGAACAAGATTATATCCATCTTCTCCATAATCAAGATATTTCTTAACTCTACTTATTGTAGCACTACTGACCCCAGTTTTTTCTACTATCCGTTCATAGGTGATCCCTTTTTTTAACATTTTAGCCACTTCTAAACGTTGACCCAGTGCTTTAATTTCACCAATTGTGGCTACATCTTTAAAAAAACTATAACATTCTTCTAAATTTTTCAATGAAAGTATGGCTTCAAATAACTGGTCAGTAAACTCATTATGTATACTTTTAGTCAAGATGCTCACTCCTCTATCTTATTCCCATTCAATAGTGCCTGGTGGTTTAGAAGTGATATCATATACTACTCTATTTATAGATTTAACCTCATTAACAATTCGGTTTGAGATAGTTTCAAGTAATGAATAGGGTAATCTGGCCCAATCAGCAGTCATTGCATCATCACTTGTAACTGCCCGAAGTATCAATGGATAACCATATGTCCTCACATCACCCATAACACCTACACTTTTCAAATCGGGCAATACAGCAAATGACTGCCATATTTCTTTGTAAATACCTGCTTCTTTTATTTCTTCCTGTATAATTGCATCTGCATCCCTGAGAATTTCTAATTTTTCTCTATCAATTTTTCCAATAACCCTTATAGCCAATCCTGGACCAGGAAAAGGCTGTCTCCAGACAATATCTTCAGGCAAACCAAGTACTTCTCCAATCCTTCTAACCTCATCCTTAAATAAATTTCGTAATGGCTCTATTAAAGAAAAATTCATATCCTCAGGCAAACCACCAACATTATGATGACTCTTTATTGTAGAAGTAGTATCATTACCACTTTCAACAACATCTGAATATATTGTTCCCTGAACTAAATATTTTGCATCCTCTAATTTAGCTGCTTCTTCTTCAAAGACCCTGATAAATTCTCGGCCAATTATTTTTCGTTTTTTTTCAGGGTCTTTGACTCCACTCAATTTATCCAGAAAACGTTCCCTGGCATCAACATAAACAAGTGGAATATTAAATTCTTCTCCAAAAGTGCGTTTGACCTGTTCTGCCTCACCTTTCCTTAATAATCCATGATCAACAAAAATACATGTTAATTGTTTCCCGACTGCTTTATACACTAATGTTGAGGCAACAGCAGAATCAACACCTCCAGATAAACCGCAGATTATTTTTTGTCCATTCACCTTATTTTTAATATCTTTAACTTTATTATTTATATAATCAGCCATATTCCAGCTTGCTTGAACCTGACAAATTTTATAAATAAAGTTTCTGATAATATTTTTCCCCTGTACTGTATGTACTACTTCTGGATGAAATTGAACCCCATAAAAATTTTTTTCTGGATTACTAATAGCAGCCATTGAAGTCATTTCAGTCTCAGCTGTAATATTAAACCCCTCAGGAAGTTCCAGGACCTGATCTCCATGACTCATCCATACCTGGCTATAATTATCAATATTCAAAAATAAATCATCTTCCTTGAAAATATTTATTTTCGCCTTACCATATTCTCCATATTTAGCCTTCTGTACTTTTCCACCCATTAATTTAGCCATTAACTGCATCCCGTAACAAATTCCTAAAATAGGTATACCTAAATTAAAAATTTCCTTATTAATCATAGGAGCACCATTTATAGTAACACTATTAGGCCCACCAGAAAAAATTATTCCATCTGGATCTAAATCTTTAATATCAGCAATATTAGTATCATAGGGATATATTACAGAATAAACATTAGCTTCTCTAACTCGTCTGGCAATTAATTGACTGTACTGACCACCAAAATCAAGTATTAGTATATTATCATTCATTAAGCTCTCTCCTTCAATAATTTCACTGCTTAAAGTATAACGACAATTGTAAAAAAAGTCAAGTTGCAGGATTTAAATCAATTATCACATGTTAATCCACATACATTGGAGAGGTTAATATTTAATGAAAAATCCCCACTATTATTAGCTTCCTCACTTAAAATATCAATTGCCTGTAAAATATCTTCTTTATCGCCCTTTAAAACAGTACTCATATCTCCAACATTTATTTCTAAACTTTTTAAATTATACAATTTCAATATTGAATTACTTATTACTTTTTCATATTTTTCCATTCCCAGTGGATAAAGGGCTAAACTACATGAATATCTATTTTCTCCATCCAACACAGATAAAGCCTCCATCCTTATTATTATTTTTTTGACCTTCTTTTTCTTTTTTTAAAAGAGTTTCTTTATTTCCAAAATCTGCATCAGGACCAAAATGAAGACCAACTTTATACTCATTCTCAAAAGCAGCTAATAATTCACGTGCTTTCTTAACAGTATAAAAATTTGCATTTTTGAAAACAGATGTCTTGTCATTTTCAGATTTTTCTTTATACATTTTAGCCCAGGGACTATTCTCGCCAATTACTCCAATAATGAATCTCCCTTCAGGACGTAATACTCTCATCGCTTCTCTAGCAGCCTTTACTGGATTATTTAAAAACTCAAATACAGTTATTGAAACTATTAAATCAAAACTCTCATCAGAAAATGGCAAATTATATATATCACCCTGTATAAAATTTATTTCATTTGATTTCATCCTTGCCTTTTCTAACATGTATTTTGATTTATCAATAGCAGTTACCTCTAAACCCATTTTCGCAAATAAGATACTATAATTTCCTGTACCACATCCCAAATCAAGAAGCTTTTCCCCGCTAAGCGGCTCTGCTAATTCCAATATTAAATCCTTTTCAATGCGGTCAATCAATTTGCCAGCTGAAGTTTTATACCAATCATCATATCCTTCAGCATGATTTTTATTAAAAGTATCCACTAATAATCTCCTTTCATTATTTTAGCAATGACCTGAGATAAGCCTTTTTATTAATAAAATTTTCCGTGCTTTCATCTCTTGGCCTCGCTAAATTTATTTTAACTGTTTCTATTATTTTTCCGGGTCTTCCACTCATAACATATATTTTATCAGCAAGAAAAAGGGCCTCTTCTATATTATGAGTAATAAATAAAATTGTAAGTTTTAATTCTTCTCTGATTTTCAATAACCAGGCCTGCATCTTTTTTCGATTAAGATCATCTAAAGCTGCAAAGGGCTCATCTAAAGCCATTATATCTTTATCAAGCAATACTGTTCTTAATAATGCTGCCCTCTGCCTCATTCCCCCAGAAAGTTCTGAAGGCCTTGCCTGAGCAAAACCATCAAGTTCAAAAAGCGGAAGAAGTTTATAGGCTTTTTTTTGAACCCGCTCAAGTGATTCATTATTAATTTTTGCCCCAATACTTACATTCTCGATTAGATTATACCAGGGAAAAAGCAGGTCTCTCTGTGGCATATAAGCAATATAACCCTTTTCCCCATTTATATTTTTCCCGGTATATATTATTTTACCATTTGAAGGATTTTCTAGACCAACAATTAGATTGAAAAGTGTACTCTTACCACAGCCACTGGGACCAATAATACACACAAATTCACCTTTTATAATCTCAAGATTTATCTTACGCAATACTGGCAGAATATCGTCATTCCAATTATAATCATAATCCAGATTTTTAACAACTAGCTCACCCTTACCCATCTTAATTATTCCCGGGTAAAAAATTATTGTTAAAAGCTGAAGAAGCTTCAAATTCATTATTAATTAAACCACGCTGGTACATCCAATCTCCAAAAACATCCCATACTTCATATTCCTGTCTACCCCAATATGGTGCATCATCCTGATATCGTGAAGATAGCCAGACCTGACTTTTTTTTATTAATTCAGGATCACTTTCCGGGGTATATTTAAGTAATATCTCTGCTGATTCCTCTGGATTATCAATAGCAAAGTTATATCCTCTGCTAACAGCCTTCATAAAACGGGATGCTATATCTGTATTGTTCTCTATAAATTTTTCTGAAGAAATAATAACAGGTGTATAGTAATCTGGTACAAGATGCTGATAATCTTTAAAGAAACTAATATTTAAATCTAAACCACGCATTTCTGCCTGTATTCCATCCCAGGCATAAAAAATCCAGGCAAGATCAAATTTATCACTTGCCAGCATACTTAAAAGATCCCCTTTACCAATATTCACAAATTTAATTTCTTCATAATTACCACCATTTCCATTAACAATTGATTTTAATATTTCTTTTTCAATTGACAGACCCCAACCTCCATATGAATGTCCTGTATAATCACGAGGATTATTAAGATCCTTCTCAGCAAGAGCGGCAATACCACTTGTATTATGTTGGATAACAGCTGCCAGAGAAACTATAGGCACACCATTTACTCTAGCATTTGTAACCCATTCCTGAAAACTTATCCCAAAATCTGCTTTATTAGCCCCTACAACCTGTTCAACTGACATATTACCACCCGGTTGAATAATTTTAAGTTTGATTCCCTCTTTTTCAAACCACCCTTTATCAAGGGCAACAAAAATACCTGTATGATTTGTATTAGGTACCCAATCTAGCATTAATCTAACATTATCCTGGGCATCAACTTGATAATTAAGATTTATTAGTATTATAAAAAAGATTAAAATAATAAATAATTTATTTTTCATCTTTACCATCCTTTTCTTAAGTGATTTTATTTGACCAGGGAACAAAGATTTTTTCAAGATAATTAACCAATTGAAAAAAGACTATAGAATAAATTGAAATCAATACTATACCTGCAAATACCTGAGCTGTTAAATATGAATTTGAAGAACGCAAAATAAACACACCTAATCCCATGTCACTACCCATCCATTCAGCTACAACAGCTGCCATAACTGCATATGTTGCCCCAATTCTCAGACCACTAAAAATCATTGGAAGTGCAACAGGAATACGAACCATCTTAAAAACTTGCCAGTCTGTAGCTCCCATAGAACGTAAGAGATTAAGCATCTCTAAATCAGCAGCAAATAGACCATCTACTGTATTTACTGCTATCGGAAAAAAACAAGCTAAGATGACAATTATTAATTTAGGTAATACCCCATATCCCAACCAAATAACTAAAAGAGGTATTAATACTACAATTGGTACTGTCTGTGAAATAAGTAAATAGGGATAAAATACCTTTTTTAATAATGGAAAATGAAATAGACTTCCACCAATAATAGTACCTGCTATACTTGCTAAAATTAGGCCGGAAACTGCCTCAATAATAGTCCTTACAGAATGTTGTAATAATAAAACTCTAGACCTATAAATTGCCATTATAATCCGACTGGGGGCAGGCAGTAACCATTCTGATATCTTAAAATAACCTACAAACAGCTCCCAGAATAAAAGAAAAATAATTGCAGAAATAATACTTGGAATATAACGTTTTATATTA
>CAZOON010000063.1:0-8016 GCA_964581445.1 uncultured Halanaerobiales bacterium
GTGGAAATGTAATTTTTTTCATAATATCTGCTTCTTCCTTTTTAATAAATCTATAAATGCCTCCAATCTTGTATGAAGACCACCTTCACCACTGTGCTCATCTAAATTAATACTTAAGATTGAAATGTTTTTGCTCTTACCTTTTAATTCTACAAGTTCATTAATAAATGAATCAGGTCCACAACCAAAAGCTGTTACCTGAATAATACCATCCACCTTATCTATTGCCTTAAAAAGATAATAATATGCTGCTCCCATTACCTGTCTATTAAAAATCCAGAATAATTTTTTAGAATAAAGTGAAGATTTTTCTCGAGTTTCCATATCTATCATTTCCAGTGTCTTTACATTTATTCTGCGTTTTCTAAGGAATTTAATTATTCCCATGCTTTGCTCTTCATCTTCCAGGATATATGCATGTCCTAAAACAGCAATATTTAATCCTTCATTTTGTCTTGATATTTCAAGTTCTTTTCCATCTAAAATTTTCATACTCTCATTGGGCGTAAAGCCTTCACTTTCAATTTTTTCAAATATTTTTTGTTTTTTTACTGCCTTTCTAAAAGCAAATTCAATATCAAAAAAACCCCTGTTTAATTTCGCACCTATAATATGTGCTATCCTTCGTTTTGGGAAAAAACCTTTCCGCAAATCAATATCTGGCGCTAATAACTCTGGAAGATCATCAAAAACAGATCTTAACATATCAGGCAAACCCATGAATTTGGGACAGACATTATTTTTTGTTCCCAGGCTTATCAATCTGGGAACAAAAAGATAATCTATTTCTTTTTTTATTAATTGCTCTACATGACCAAAATATACCTTAAAAGGAAGACAAAGATCGTCAACCGCCCTCTTTATCCCATTATTTAGAATAGTTTGGTTTGTTTGCGGAGAAAGAATAATTTTAAAACCCAGTTCAGAAAAAAAAGTATCCCAGCAGGGATAATAATAATAATATAGTAATGCCCGGGGAATACCTATAGTTTTTAGCAATTAATAATCACTTCCTCTTCTTTTCCCTTTCATCCTCTTTAACTGCCCTATCACTATCTTTTGTATCAAGTGCAGCTGGCCTCATATGAGATAAATCCAATACTGTCTGTGGAATAACAAAAGATTTTAAGACCTGATAATCAAATGGTATTATTGGCCAGAGATAATAAACACCAAAAGATTTTGTTAATACCATCCAGAAAAAAACTAATACAAAAAATAAAGCAAAACCCCAGAAATTAGCAACAATTACAGATAAAATAAAAATAAATCTAAATAATTTTAAAACAAGGGCTAATTCATAACCAGGTATAGCAAAATTGCTTATTACCGCTATAGCCATATATAATATTACCTCAGGTGAAAAAAGTCCAACTTTCACTGCAAAATCTCCCAGCAACAATGCCCCAATTAAACTTAAGGATGTTGCCAGAGTACTGGGGGTTTGAATAGATGCCATTCTAATTAAATCAATACCAACACTAATCAAAATAAATTGAACACCGAGTGCAATTGTGCTCTCTTCTCTGACTCCAATAAAATTTAGATAATCTGGAAGAATTTCTTGATTATTTGCAAGCAACAACCATATTGCTGGCAAAAATACTGAAATAAATATTGCCAGCAATCTCATTAGGGAAAGATATGTCCCCATTACAGTACCTTTTCTATAAACCTCAAGTGTCTGAATATGAGATAAAAAAGGAGCTGGAATTATTAAGGCTGTAGGAGAATTATCAACAATGATTGCCATGTGCCCCTCCAAAATGTGTGCTGTTACATTATCAGGCCTTTCTGTATAACGAACTATTGGCAGCGGATTAATTCTTCCCCCGGTAATTATTTCTTCTACAGATTTATCCCCCAGGGGTAAACCGTCAATATCAACACTCTTTATTTTGTTTTTAATATCTTTAAGTAAGTCTTTATTAACAATATCTTTAATATAAATCAATGCAAGATCATTTTTTGCTCTTTTTCCCAACTGTAATACTTCTGCTCTGAAATTTTCATCCCTTACCCGGCGTCGAACTGCATTAACATTAAATAACATAGTTTCTACAAAACCATCTGCTGGTCCACGAGTTGCTTTCTCAAGCTCTGGCTCATCTGGTGATCGTGACAACCAGCTTCTACCATCAATTACTATAGCTTCATCAATACCATCTATTAATAGGACCTGTGGGCCAGCTAATAATTCCTGTACTATTTCATCTATAGTATTAACTCTATTTATTTCATAATATGGCAAACGAGTATCCATTATTTTATTAACTGTATCGAGAGAAATTTCTTCTCTTTTAGTTTCCATCAAATGCATTAAAGGTATAATTAAATCATCTTTAATAAAACCATCAATAAAAAAGAGGGCGACCTTTTTCCCGCCAATTTCAAAAGACCTGTATATAATATCAAAACTTTCATCTACACCAATTTTTTTTTTCAAAATCACTATATTTTTTTCAATATTTTTGTAAATTTTTTTACTCATAATAATCACCCTCAATTCCTGGGATTAAATATTAAGGCTATTATAAATGCTATAATTACTGAAGCACTAACTCCAGAACTGGCTATTTTTAAAACCCCTTTAAATAATCCAGGTATCCCATCTTTATCTAGTTCTTCCAATACTCCTTTTGTTAACACATACCCAAAATTTGCTACCGGTATCGTTACACCGGCCCCTGCAAATTCAATCAAAGGCTCATAAAGGCCAAGACCTGTAAAAATTGAAGCTAATACAACTAAAAATACAAGAAGATGTGCTGGTGTATATTTTGTATTATCAAGTAAAATCTGCCCCAGAGCACATACCAGACCACCTATAAGAAATGCTGTATAGTAATTACCCATTGCAATCCTTTCTTAATTAATTTTTTCAATAAGCACTGCATGAGCAATGCCGGGAATGCTTTCTTTTTGTAAAATTGTTATTGGACTTAGTAATGCACCTGTTCCTATCAATAAAACACGTTTATATTTATTGTTTTTTAATGCAGGTATAATATTACTTCCCAGTATGATAGAAGACGCTGCACAACCACTACCACCTGAGCCATATTTTGCATCCTGCTTAAATATAATAGCACCACAATCACTGAGTTTATTACCTAATTCCAAGTTTTTTTCTTTTAATAGTGATCTTAAATTCTTTAAACCTGTTTTCCCCAAATCACCCGTAATAATTAAATCAAAATCACTTACATTTCTATTTGTATCATTTAAATGTTGTAAAATCGTATCTGCTGCCGCTGGTGCCATAGCGCTACCCATATCATTAGGATCACTTATTTTCAAATCAATTACTTTTCCTATTGTAGCTGCAGTAATTTTAACATGTCCATTTATCCATCCAAGTATATAGGCCCCTGCTCCTGTAACTGTATATTGTTTATATGGTGGATACTGGGCTCCATACTCAAGTGGTGTCCTGTATTGTCTTTCAGCAGTCTGATAATGACTGGAACTAAAATTTAAGACAGAATCTGCAAAACCACCATCCATACTTATAGAAGCAAAAATTAATGCTTCTATTAAAGAAGAACACGCCCCATATATGCCAAGATAGGGTAGTTTATAATCCCTGGCAATAAAATTTGAAATTGCAATCTGATTTAATAAATCTCCTCCAACCATTAGATCAATATCCTTAGGGGCAATGGAAAATTTTTTCATAGCCAGTGATATTGCGTCTTTTACCATGCTTTTTTCGCCCTTTTCCCAGGTATCTTTACCACATTTGGGATCAGTACATATCTTATCAATTGATGACGCAAAAGGCCCCTTTCCTTCTTCAGGACCAGATACTGTTGCATAAGAAATAATAAAAGGGGAATTATTAAATATCAATGTTTGCCCTTTCAATTTATCTGCCATGAATCATCCTCCAAATATTAGCTTTATAATTCCAATAAAAAATGAAGAAACCATACCATATGTTAAGACCGGACCAGCTACTGTAAACATTTTTGCACCCATACCCAGAACTAATCCTTCCTGCTTATATTCAAGAGCGGGTGATACCATAGCATTGGCAAAACCAGTAACAGGTACCATAGAACCGGCACCAGCAAATTGACCCAGTCTATCATAATAACCCATCCCGGTAAGCAAACCACCTATCATAATCATAGTAATTGTGCCCATGGCCCCTGCATCTGTTTGATTATAACCTATTAAAATATATAAGTTCCAAAAACCCTGACCAATTAAACATATTAATCCACCTACTAAATATGCTTTAATAATGTTTTTAAAGCGAGGTAAAGGAGGACTATTTTTTTTAACTAATTTTTTATATTCATCTTTACTTTTATTAATATTACCCATGATTAAACTCCTAATTATATTTTAACTGCATCTGCTGGTACCTCTGGTGCCACAGTAGAAAAAAGAAAATATATTAAAAATACTATTAGTCCTATTATGATTATACTTATAAAAATATTATCAATTTTATTTTCCATATTATCACCTCTAATAGTATTATCCATTTAATAATTATATTTATACAAAAAAATATCCGCCTTATCAGCGGATATTATCTATCTTATCTTTAAGCTCTTTTAATATTTTTTTCTCCAATCTTGAAACCTGCACCTGCGAAACCCCAATTTCATCTGCAATCTCCTGTTGTGTTTTATCTAGAAAATATCTAAAATAAATAATTTTTTTTGCTCTTTCATTCAAATGTTTAAGTACTTCCATTAATTCCATCTCTCTTATATCTTTATTCCCTGAATCATCCTCAATTCTATCAATCAAATTTAGACTTGAACCATCTTTACTATAAATCGATTGGTATAAAGAATCTGGCTCATGATTGGCTTCCAGGGCTTCAATAATTTCTTCCCGTGAATAATCTGTTTTTTTAACTATTTCTCCTATTGTGGGGCTTCTATTTAATTGAGATTGTAATTCTTCTTCTTTCTTTTTCACTACCCGGGCAATCTTTTTTAATTTTCTGCTAACATGAATAATACCATCATCACGAAGGTGTAATTTAATTTCTCCAATTATTTTAGATACAGCATATGTAGAAAATTTAACCCCTCTATTTAAATCAAATCCCTTAATTGCCTTAATCAAACCAATTACTCCTACCTGAAAAAGATCTTCTAAATCATAGTCTGTTATTTTAAATCTATAACTTACTTTTAACACCAGTCTTAAATTATGGTTTGCTATTTTATCAACAGCACTTTCTTCTCCTGATTGAGCCAATTTAATATAATATCGGGTTTCCTCCTCATCCAATAACCTTAACCTGGGAAGATTTATAATATCACTCATATTATATCCCCTTACTCTACTGCATTTTTTAATTGCTCGGGGCTTTTGCGCATTATTATTACCGTCCCTTTTTCAAGCTCCGAATCAAGCTCAAAATCATCCATAAAAGAATCAATAAAGGCCAAACCCAGCCCCATATGTCCATCAAGAGTAGAATAAGAAGGTTTTAGTACTTCATCAACATCTTTAATACCCACACCATAATCAGCAACAGATACTTCCAGCACATTTTCATTAATTTTCATATCTATATCTATATCCCCGAATTTATCTGGATAACCATGAATTATAGAATTAGTAACTGCTTCAGATATAGCAACCTTTATCTCTTCTAATTCGCTCAAAGTAAAATCAAGCTCAGAGGCAAAAGTAGCCACAGCAATTCTGGACAACCCAATATTTGAACTATTACTCAAAATTGAAAGATGTGCTTTATTTTTCAAAAGAGTAGCCCCCTTTTTTCTGCAAATATATTTTAGCAGAATTTTCATCATCAAATAATGGCATTACATTTAGAATACCTGATAATTCAAAAATTTTTTTAACCTGTGGTTTAAGACCTACAAGTAATATCTGCCCATTTTCTGCAGCAATAACTCTATATCTACCTAAAATAACTCCCAATCCCGTACTATCAACAAAGCTTACTTTTGAAAAATTTAATATTATTAATTTAATATTGTTTTTTCTAATAGTATTTATAGATTCATTAAGATCTGATGCTGAATGCATATCCAATTCACCAATTAATTTTATAATCCCAATATTATCCTGACATATAGCTTTTAGCTCCATTTTTATCCTCCCATTTTATACCATAATTGTATAAAATAATAATTCTAGATAAAAAAGGAATGTCCTTCATAAAATGTAAAATAATATGAAAAGAAAAAGCTGCACCAGGCAGCATTTATAAGTTATTAATCTTTTTTAGTTTATAATTATCACAGGCATGTCTACCCACTTTAGCCATGTCTATCCATTTTCCATCTTTTTTAATTTTTACCACATCTGCAGTGAAATCATTACTTGTTCCTTCCAAACTACTATTAGAAACTAACCAGCTCCCTACTCCATATATATCTACAGGAACCCTTGATTTTTCAAACTGTTTAATCTTCTCAGGATTAAAACCACCTGTCGCAATTATTTTCACATCCTGACAGTATTTTCTGGCTATTTCAAAATCTTCACTTGAAAGTTCCCATGTTTTATAGGCATTATCAATCTTTTTTCTCATTCTATAAATAAGTCTGGCATTTACTCCATTATCAAGTTTTTTATCTCCAAGTGGCTCAACACTGATATCGCGCAGACTAGAAGAAGTATCAGGTCTTACCCCAAATAATTTATATTTTTTTGCCTCTCCCTTATTACCCTCTTTTAATAAACTAAAATACTTCTCAAACATTATCTTCATTACTTCAAGGCTTGTCCCTATACTATCATTATTAAAATCAACTAAAGCAATACGACTAATATTTAGAGGCATCAATCGTGAAAATTGAAGCATTGATTCTGGAGTATCCCCCATAAAAGTTGCAATATATGAATGACTTATAGTCCCTGCACCTTTACCTCCCCACCAGGTTCCCTGTTCATCTGTTGAAATAAATCTATGGCTATTTGCCCCATAATCCTCATTATAGGACTTTACCCCAAGTGAATATGCATATCCATGTAAGGCCTGTAATTTATAATGAGCAAAACGAGCTGGAAAAAAAAGAATATCCTTCCCTTTAGCAGCTTCTAAAACCTTATAAACATTTGTAGCAATTCTGGATGCCTCAGCAAGAGAGCCAATTACTGCTGTCTCCAGGATAGAAAAATCTCTATAACGTCCACGTATTTTCATTACAGGCTCAACATTCAAAGGGTCACCATTATAAAATGATTTTTCTCCATCCTGACAGGCCCAAATATCAAGTTTATCAAAGGTATTTACAAAATTTCCACCTTTATCCTGATAACCTGTGCCTGTTTTCAATAATGCCAGTGCCTCATCTACTCCACCAATTATACAAAAAGGTTTTCTCCTGGGAAATATTTGCATCTCAACCTCAATATTACCTATATCTTCACCCCGAAAAGTATATTCCTCTTCTGATAAACGCTCAAGGATTTTGCTAATATTTCTAAAATAAACATCAGAGTACCAACCTTTAACCATTCTTCCCTGATCAATTTGAAAAATATCTACTGGTAAGCGTTCTCCATTAAATACAGTCATTCCAGCCACCTCTCATAAATTCTTTCATTAATGCTGCAATTTAATTATATAATATTCTCGATAAAAAATAAACTTCCTGCATTACATAAAGATATTAACTAAACTTTTTATTAAATTATTTATTATTCTAAATAATAGTTGAAAAAAACCTGCTTTATTAACATCACGATTAACTATTAATTCTATCTCTTTCAACATATAATTACCCTTATAAATCTTTATGAAACCAACACTATCTCCTTTTATTAATGGCGCCTTGATTTTCTTACTTAATATAATTTCTTTTCTAATTAGGTCTTCTTCTCCTTTTTTTACCGGTACAATTACTTTTTCTTCTGGAATAATTTTTATTTTTTCATTTCTGGCATTAAAAATATTAATTTCTTTGATTATCTCATCTTTATCAGCAATAAGCATACTATTATAGCTATTAAAACCATAAGATAATAATTTTGCTGCTTCAGAAAAACGTTTTTGTGAACTATCAGCAC
>CAZOON010000064.1:0-8014 GCA_964581445.1 uncultured Halanaerobiales bacterium
TTTGTAATTTTATTATTATTTTTTATTATACTTATACCTAATTCTAAACAGGCTGAAGCAGAAGGATATCACCTTAAATTAGAAGGTGAAATAAATACTGCCCTTTATTCATTTATAGATCAAAGTCTGAACGAAGCAGAAGCTCAGGATGCTGATTTTATGATTATCGAGATAAACAGCCTGGGTGGTTATGTTAATCCGGCCCTAAAAATTAGAGATAGAATTTTTAATTCTCCGCTGAAGATTATAACCTTTGTTAACGGCAGGGCCTGGTCTGCAGCTGCTCTAATTGCACTAACTGGTGATGAGCTCTATATTGCACCAGGAGCCAGCATAGGTGCAGCAGAAACTAGACCAAACGAAGAAAAATTCATTTCTGCACTGAGAAAAGAATTTGCAGCAACTGCAGAGAGAAAGGGCAGAAATGCTGAGCTTGCTGAAGCAATGGTTGATGCTGATATAGCTGTTGAGGATATTATTGAGGAAGGAAAACTGCTTACTTTAACTGCAGAAGAAGCTGTTGAATACAATATTGCTGACAGTACGGCAGTTAATTTGGAAGAGGTACAGGAATTAAGCGGCATTTCAGATTTAGAAATTATAGAAATAGAAAAGACTAACCTGCAAATTTTTACATCTATACTAACAAACCCCTATATCAGTGGTCTTATTTTAGTTGTTGCTTTTTCAGGATTAATATTTGAGGCACTTACACCGGGCTTTGGTCTGGGGGGTTCAATTGGAATAGCAGCTCTACTCCTCTTTTTTGGAGGACATATACTAACAGGTTCTCTTGGGATAGGAATGCTTTCTTTATTCTTAGTTGGTATACTGCTGATACTGCTTGAAGTATTTATAATTCCTGGTTTTGGTATTGCAGGTATAAGTGGAATTTCAGCTGTCTTAATCAGTTTATTTTTTATTTTTCCAAACAGAACGGTTGCTTTAAACGTGCTGCTGGCGGTTGTTTTCTTTACTCTGCTAAGTGGGTTTATTATGATAAAAATCTTTGGAACCAGCCGCTTCTGGAAAAAGATATCTCTTGATACTGATTCTAAAGAATATTTTTCTTCTTCAAATAAAAAGAACTATGTTGGCAGAAATGCTTTAACTTTAACTACATTAAGGCCGGCAGGAATGATAGATATCGATGGTAAAAGAGTTGATGCAGTCAGTGAAGGCGATTTTATAGAAAAAGACGTTAAAGTAAGGGTTATTTCAGTAGAAGGTAATAGAGTTGTGGTCAGGAAAATTGAAGAGGAGGATTAATAATGGAACTGCTTACAATATTGATGCTAGTAGCGATAATAATATTTTTGGTTCTGTTTTTTTACTTTATTCCAATTGGACTTTGGATTTCAGCTACAGCTGCAGGAGTAAAGGTTAGCTTTTTTAATTTAATAGGTATGCGTTTAAGGAGAGTTGTGCCCTCATTGATTGTGGGTCCGATGATTAAATCATATAAAGCTGGTATGACTTTAAGCAGTGATAAATTGGAAGCCCATTATTTAGCTGGTGGTAATGTTGATAGAGTTGTAGATGCACTTATTGCAGCCCATAGGGCGGAAATAGAGCTCAGTTTCGAGAGAGCCGCAGCAATTGACTTGGCAGGCCGAGATGTCTTAGAGGCTGTAAAAATGAGTGTAAACCCTAAAGTAATTAAAACTCCTGTTGTAACTGCAGTTGCAATGGACGGTATACAGGTTATGGCGACTGCACGGGTAACTGTTAGAGCCAATATTGATAGACTTGTTGGTGGAGCAGGAGAAGAAACTGTACTTGCCAGAGTTGGTGAAGGTATTGTAACAACGGTTGGTTCTGCAGAATCTCATAAGAAAGTGCTTGAAAATCCAGATTCTATATCTAAGACAGTATTAGATAAGGGATTAGATTCAGGTACAGCATTTGAAATTTTATCAATTGATATAGCTGATGTAGATGTTGGTAAAAATATTGGTGCTCAGCTTCAGACAGATCAGGCTGAAGCTGATAAAGAAATTGCTCAGGCTAAAGCTGAGGAAAGAAGAGCTATGGCAGTTGCCCATGAGCAGGAAATGAAGGCAAAGGTGCAGGAAATGAAAGCAAAAGTGGTAGAGGCCGAGGCAGAAGTTCCCAGGGCTATGGCTTCAGCACTTAAAGAAGGTAATATCGGTATAATGGATTATATGAATTTGAAAAATATTGAAGCAGATACTGATATGCGGGATAAAATATCACAGATGGGTGATAATAATTCAGCACATGTAATTCCCAATAAAGATAGAAGTGAAGACTAGAGGTGTTATAAATGGAAAATTTATTTTCTTTTCTGCCTGGTTTTTTTCTGGTCATTTTTATAGGCGGTAAAATTTTAGAGAAGTTTAGTAATTCATTTATTGCCAGAGATCTTAAGGAAGACTATGAGGAAGAGGATTATATTGATCTTGAATATGAGGAGAATAATCAAAAAGTTCAAGTTGAAAGTAATAAAAATTCAAGTGAAGAAAAAAAAGAAATTGAAAAAAAACCATTTAAAACTCACAATAACAATATAAAAAGGAATAAAAATAAAAATGAGAACAAAAATAAAGCATTAAAATTAAATGAAAAAAATGTTCTTCAGGGAATAATATTTAGTCAAATATTAGAAAAGCCACGATCTAAAAAGCCCTATAAACCAACATACTTAGATTAAAATCTGCAGTTTTGCTGCAGATTTTTTTCATTTAAGTATAAAAAAATGAATAGTTTTTAGTATAATTATTTACAATAATTGATGGAAGGAAGAAAAAAAAACAGGAGGTAATTTATGTTTACAAACTATTTACCACAGCAGGCGTTTATGCCTCAAAGTAGTGCTTTTGCAGGGTATGGATATGATCCGGTAACAACCGCCTATTCATATCGTTTTCAGCCCTCAAATTTAGGCAGTAATAATGTTACTGGATTTCAGGCAAGAAATGCAAACTTTAATAGTTCCTGGAGCCAGATAAATCCTGCCATGCAATTTGCCCAATCTTTTGCACCAAGTTCTCAATCCTTTATTCCACAATCAGCAGCATTTTCACCAGTTAATCAGTCATTTGCCACAGGTAATATTAGTACAGGAGTTTTACCCAGAACTGAATTTGGATTAAGTCAACCAAGTATCGATATTTCAGAAACTAAAAATGATATTATCCTGGCCTGTGATTTGCCAAATGCCAATTTAAATGACCTTAATTTAACAGTTTCTGATAATACTTGTTCAATTTCTGCACAGGCCTGGGTAAGTGGACAAAATTTAGCAATACACAGAACTGTTCCACTTTCAACCTCTGTTAAATCTGATTCTGTTGATGCCAGTTATAATAATGGCATTTTGCAGGTGAGAATGCCCAAGAAAGATGTAAGTACCAGTCGTAAGATTAATGTAAATATGCAATAAATTATATTAATTTCCTTCCCCAATAGGGTGGTAATACACCCTATTGGTATTATATTATATAATTTTATTCATTAATTTTACTTAATTTAATTTCAAGAATTCCCTGTTGATAGTTTGCTTCAATTCTTTCAGGATCAATATTTTCTGGCATTGAAATTTGTCGGTTATAAATTCCATGTGATCTTTCATTGTGAATATAATTAAAATCATCTTTTTCCATAATTACTGCATTAATTATAATAAAATTATCCTCTAAATCAAGTGAGAGTGTTTCAGAATTAATACCTGGCATTTCAAGTAAATAAATATATAGATTTTCATTTTCTAATATATCCATTCTTGGTATATTACTTCTATTGTTTAAACTGCCGGGTATTGCAGAAGATAGATTGAACTCTGCGTTTTGTACCTGAAAATGTTTATTTTGCATAATATTCCTCCTTTTTATTTTATTAATATTTTCTTCATTCTGCAAGTTAATTATTCACAGTATTATAGTATACTGGGATTTAATATAAAATCTGGGGGTTAAATTAATAATGAATCGCAATCATAGATTAGAATTAATTCAAAAGATAGAAAATAATAGAAATTCAGCATTAATATCTTATATTGCTGGTGATAGGGAAAACATTAGTACAAGGATTGCTCCAGATTCAATCAGGGTAATATATAGACATCTGGAAAATTTAAAAGAATATGATAAAATTGATATGTTTTTATATACTCGTGGTGGGGATGTATTAACACCCTGGAGATTAATAAATTTAATCAGGGAATACACTGATGAATTTAATGTTATTGTACCCTTCAGGGCTTATAGTGCAGGAACATTGATATGTTTGGGTGCTAATACAGTAATTATGGGTAAAATGGGAGAACTGGGTCCGATTGATCCTGTTGTGGCTAATGCTTTTAATCCTAAAGACCCTAATGACCCTTCTACCCGCATCCCAATAAGTGTGGAGGATGTATCATCATATTTTGACCTGGCAAGGGGAAAGGGAAATTTAAGTGATGAGGAATCACACATTATGACTTTTTCTCATCTGGTAGAAAATGTACATCCTCTTTCTCTGGGGAATGTTCATCGTAATTATTTATTGATAAGGACTATTGCCAGAAAATTACTTCGTCTTTCTAATGAAATTAAGGATAAAAATAAAATTGATGCAGTGGTTGATTATTTAACAAAAAATCTTTATGCACATAATTATATGATTTCCAGAAAAGAGGCCAGGGATGATATTGGACTTAATATTATGGAGCCAGATCCTGAGCTTGAAGAATTAATTTGGGAATTGTATAAGGTATATGAAGAAGATTTATCACTTAGAGAGGCCTTTAATCCAGTATTAAATATGCAAGAATATGGACAGTATGAATTTACAGTAGTAGGTGGGATAATTGAAAGTGATAGCAATCTTGATTATTTTGAGTATAAAGGTCAAATAGATGGCAAGCGAGAAGGCGATGTAAAGATAAGTAGTCAAAAATGGACTCAAAAAATTTAGAAAGGTGAATAATTTATGAGAAAAATAAAAAATGCAAAGAAAAACAGTTATTATTTTTTTAAAGATAATTCGGGAAATCCTTCAGGTATATATAGACTTGAGCCCAATATCAGAAAAAAAAGTCTAATTATAAAAGATGAAGATGCAGAAAACAACAGTTCAGATACAATTTTAAAAAAAATATAATTTTAAAGCAAAAAATGAAGGAATAGTGTAACATATATTGAATAATTATTAAATAAATGTTACACTATTAAATGATTTATTTATAAAAGGAGCTAATATATAAAAATGCATTATATTAAATGGTTTGAAGAGCTTACAAAAGAAGACATAGATATTGCAGGAGGAAAAGGGGCTAATTTAGGACAACTTACTAATAATGATATTAAAGTACCGCCAGGTTTTGTGGTCAAAGCTGCCGCCTATGAAGAGTTTATTAATACTAATGAACTTAATTATGAGATAAAAACTTTGTTAAAAAATATTAATATTGAAGATTCAGAATTACTTAATAAAGTTTCAAAAGAGATAAGAAATAAGATAGAAATAACAAAAATAAACGACAAAATTTACTCAGAGATTGAAAAGGCATATCAGGAATTATGTGAAAAAAGCGGTGAAAATATTTATGTTGCCGTAAGAAGCTCTGCCACTGCTGAGGATCTTCCTGAAGCCTCTTTTGCAGGACAACAGGATACATATTTATACATACATGGTATTGAAGAATTGGCTAATTATGTCCGAAAATGCTGGAGCTCTTTATGGACAGCAAGGGCAATATATTATAGAGAGCAGCAGGGTTTTAATCATTTTAATGTATTATTAAGTGCGGTTGTTCAAAAAATGGTTAATAGTGAAAAATCCGGGGTAGTTTTTACTGTAAATCCTATTAATAATAATAGAAATGAAATAATGATAAACTCTAGCTGGGGTCTTGGGGAAGCGGTTGTTTCAGGTATAGTTACCCCTGATGAATATATATATAATAAAAATTCTAAAAAAATTATAGAAAAAAATATTAGTAAAAAAAATAAAATGATAATAAAAAAACCTCTAGAAAAAATTGGCACAGAGATGGTAAATGTAGCTGAGCATCTTGGAGAAGAGAAGGTAAAAACTTCATCATTATGTGCAGAAGAGTTAGAGCTTTTGATTAATATGGTAATAAACATTGAAGAACTTTATGGAGAGCCTCAGGACATTGAATGGGCCTATGATCAGGATACAGAAGAATTATATATTTTGCAATCACGTCCAATAACAACATTAAAGGAGGGAAAAGAGGAGATGAGTAAGGAAAAGAAAGATTTAAAAACACTTATAAGGGGACTAAGTGCATCACCCGGTATAGCCAGAGGAAAGATTAAAATAATTAATGATATAGATGAACTTGCCAGGATTAAAGAAGGGGATATTTTAGTAACAGCTATGACAAATCCAGATATGGTTCCGGCTATGAGGAGGGCAGAAGCTGTTGTTACAGACGAAGGAGGTAGAACTTGTCATGCGGCTATAGTTTCACGCGAACTTGGCATTCCCTGTATAGTTGGGGTAGGAGATGCAACAAAAGAGCTTAATGAAGGGGATAATGTTACTGTTGATGCAACAAGAGGTGTAGTTTATCAAGGTTTTGTATTGGAAGAAAAAGAAGGAAGCAATACTCCTTCAGAAAAGACTGATGTTATTCACAATTGCACAACAATTACAGCTACAAAAATTTATATGAACCTGGGAGAGCCTCAATTAATTGGGAGATATAAAAATTTATCTTTTGATGGGATAGGATTAATGAGAACAGAATTTATTTTTAATAATATGATAGGGGTTCACCCAATTTATTTATTAAAACATGGTGAAGGTGACCTTTTTATACAAAAGTTATCTGAAGGAATAACACAGGTTGCTCAAGAAATATATCCCAGAAAACTGGTGGTTCGATTAAGTGATTTCAGAACTAATGAATTCCGTAATTTAAAGGGTGGAGATGAGGTAGAGCCAGTAGAAAATAATCCTATGATTGGCTGGAGAGGTGTTTCCCGTTATATATCACCTGAATATGAGGAAGGTTTCAGATTGGAATGTAAGGCATTAAAGAAAGTAAAGGATGAATATAGTTTGAATAATGTTTATGCCATGCTTCCTTTTGTGAGAACTGTATGGGAAGTTGAAAAAGTTCTTAATATTATGGCTGAAGAAGGGCTTGAGAGAAATAAGGATTTTAAAATCTGGCTGATGGCTGAAGTTCCAGCAGTAATTTTTATGGCCCAGGAATTTAGTAAATTAATTGATGGTTTTAGTATTGGTAGTAATGATTTAACCCAATTAATTATGGGAGCAGATAGAGATTCAGGTATTTTAAATAGAATGGGATATTTTGATGAGAGAAATCCTGCTATTAAAAGGGCAATAGAAGAATTGATAAGTGTAGCCCATGAGAATGATAGAACTGTATCTATCTGTGGACAGGGGCCTTCTATTTATCCTGAATTTGCAGAGTTTCTGGTAAACAGGGGGATAGATAGTATAAGTGTTAATCCGGATACAGTAGAATATACAAGAAAGATGGTGGCATCTGTAGAGCAGAAACTTATTCTAAATAAGTTGAAAGGGGTATAATTTATATGGACCTCACGTCTCGCCAGGATAAAATAATAAATATAGTAAAAGATAATGAGCCTATTACCAGCCTTGATATAGCAGATAAATTAGAAATGTCCAGGGCAGCTATCAGGTCAGATTTAACTGTATTAACTATGTTAGATATACTTGCAGCAAAACCAAAAGTAGGATATTATTATAATGAAGATAGGGAAGAATTAAAAGATATTGAAAAATTGTTTAATCTTCCAGTGTGTGAAGTAATGTCTATGCCTCTCAACATTAAAGAAAATATCAGTATTTATGATGCAGTAGTTAGTATGTTTTTGGAAGATGTTGGGACCATTTATGTGATTGATGAGAATGAAAAATTAAGTGGGGTTATTTCAAGAAAAGATTTATTAAAAATAAGTATTGGCCAGACTGAGCTAAAAAAAACACCTGTTAGTTTAGCAATGACAAGGATGCCTAATATTATTACTATTAAACAGGA
>CAZOON010000065.1:0-7821 GCA_964581445.1 uncultured Halanaerobiales bacterium
CCAATCATACCACTTCGGTTTTTTAAATCAAGGATTTCTTCATAATCACAATTCAGTTTTTCTGATATTATTTTAGCTAATTTCCTGGTATATCCTGTCCTTGAATAGCAAACAATTAATTTATCCATAATATATCACCTTTCAATTTGTGATTTTTTATCTACAAATATATTTTAACATAAATATTTCAAACTTAATATCACAAAATCAATAAATAATTAATATTATATAAATAAATGGGGGTAAGTAAATTGATTTATAGCTCAAGATATTTAAGATTAACAGAAGAATTTATGGTTGGGCCTGATATTGAATATTTACAAAAAAGACTTAAACAACTTAGTTTTTTTAATACTCAAATAACTGGAAAATACGACTTTGAAACAGCAAGTGCTGTAAAAGATTTCCAGGAAAAATTCAACCTGAATCCAAATGGAATTGTAGGACCTGACACATACAATGCAATTGGATTGGATCCATATGATTTAATTTCAACACCTGTTGGTGGTTATCAAATTACTATAGATATAGGAATCTTCAATTTATTACTCTATCAATATGGTGAATTCATTAGCTCATATCCTGTAGCTGTAGGTACATCATCTACTCCGTCTCCCCTGGGCAGCTGGAATATAATCCAGAAAAACAAAAACCCTGGAGGACCATTTGGTAGCAGGTGGATGAAACTAAGTGTTTCCTGGGGTGGTTATGGTATACATGGAAATAATAATCCATCATCTATAGGAAGGGCTGCCAGTCATGGTTGTATAAGATTATTTAATGATGATGTTATTGAACTATATGATACCATATCACTGGGAACACCTGTACAGATACTTGGTTCAGCATACACTGGGCGCCTTCTAAAAATTAGCGTAACTCCTGGTGAAGATATAAGTGAAGTACAACGCATTCTACAGATATTGGCTTATTATCGCAGTGATATTGATGGGTACTATGGACCAATTACAGAAAAAGCAGTAAAAGATTTTCAAAGAAATAATAATCTAATTGTTGACGGTATTGTTGGTTCCAGCACCTATGAAGCTTTACAAAGACAAAAGGATATAACTCTTGGCGATACCCTTCCCTAATTTTTCTATGTCCCATCCATTCTCCTACATCCCAGCCAAGAACCAGCACATCTTTAGTGGACATAATTGATTATATCTCCTCCCACAACGAGATTATAATAAATAAAATTGCTCTTATGATAAATTCCTTCATATTTCTAAATTTTCCTGTTATTTATAAAAATAATATTTTATTTTGTATAAAAATGAAGGAGAATTTATATTTTTATATAATATTACATTTATGGTTAAATTTTCTTTTAATGAGGGGATATAATGCTTGCAAAAACAATAAGCGGCTCAATAATAGGAATACATGGTATGATGGTACAGGTTGAAGTTGATTTACAGAGAGGACTTCCCTCTTTTGATATTGTAGGTTTACCTGACAAAGCTGTTAGAGAATCAAGAGAAAGGGTAAAATCAGCAATTAAAAATTCAGGTTTTGAGTTTCCAATTACAAAAATTACAATAAATCTTGCACCAGCAGATATCAAAAAAAATGGCTCTTTTTTTGATTTAGCTATTGCTACAGGTATTCTTGCAGCTTCTGAACAATTAAATACAAATTTATTAAACAGATATATGATAACAGGTGAACTCTCACTAAGTGGTGAAGTTAAAAAAATAAAGGGCCTCCTACCAATGGTCATAGAGGCAAAAAAGAAAAATATGTATGGAGTTATTGTACCTTATAAAAATCTGCAGGAAATCAAACTAATTAGTAATATAAAAATTATACCAGTAAAACACCTAAGAGAAGTTATTTCTTTTTTTAATAAAAAAATTATAAATAAAGAATATTTTAATAAAACAAAAAATATTAAAAAGAAAGCGGTCTATAAAATAGATTTTAGTGATGTAAAGGGACAGGAAGATGCTAAAAGGGCATTGGAAATTGCTACAGCAGGACTACATAACATTATTATGATTGGGCCTCCAGGCTCTGGCAAAACTATGCTGGCAAAAAGAATAAGAACTATCCTTCCACCGCTTACAAAAAAAGAATCACTGGAATTGACAAGTATTTACAGCATCCTGGGCATAACAAATAATCTTCATAATTTGATCAGAGAAAGACCCTTTCGTTCACCTCATCATAATATTTCAACTGCTGGCCTTATTGGGGGAGGCAAAATACCGGAACCTGGTGAAGTAAGTCTTGCTCATCATGGAATTCTTTTTTTAGACGAATTACCTGAATTTAATAGGAATGTACTGGAACTACTCAGGCAACCACTCGAAAGCTCTATAATTAAAATATCAAGGGCATTAATGTCAATAACTTTCCCCGCAAATTTTATGTTAATTGCTGCCATGAATCCCTGTCCATGTGGTTATTATGGGGATGAACATCACCAATGCACCTGCTCTTTAACTCAAATTAAAAAATATCGGGCAAAGGTTTCAGGTCCATTACTAGACAGGATAGATATTCATATTGAAGTACCTGCACTTAATGCATCTGAAATAACCGGAGAAAATAAAGGAGAAAGTTCTGCGGAAATTCGTAAAAGGGTAATAAAAGTTCACAAAATACAACTTAAAAGATATGAAAAACTTGATTTTAACTACAACTCACAACTTTTTGCTTCACATATAGAAAAATATTGTCAGATAGAAAACAAAGAAAAAGAATTTTTGAAAACTGCTATCGAAGAGCTGGGATTAAGTGTCAGAGGCTATGACCGTATTTTACGTCTTTCTAGAACCATAGCTGATCTTGATAATAGTGACAAAATAAAAATAAATCATCTGGCTGAGGCTATACAATTCAGGAATCTAGACAGAAAATTATTTTAAAAAGCAGCTCTGATATGATTTAGTTTACTTTTACCCCTATCTATAATTATAGTTATTACATCAAATCTAATATTTTTATCATAATAATTATTTTTAAGAAGGTATAATTCAGCTACCTTCTTAATTTTATCCTGTTTATGTCGATTAACAGCATATTCAGGATTACCATATTTAAGAGATTTCCTTGTTTTTACTTCAACAAAAACAATATAGTTATCTTTTTTGGCAATAATATCTATCTCACCTATTTTAACCCTATAATTTTTTTCTAATATTTCAAAACCTTTATCTTTCAAGTATTTAAATGCTTTTTTCTCGCCCCATTCTCCAAGTTTTTTCCTACTCATTAATAATGACCTTTTTTCTTCTTGAGAAATTGTATCAGAGGATATCCAAACAAAAAGACAACAATGGCCTCACTTATTGAAATCTCAAGAACTGTAAGCCAGTATGGTAATCCAAATAAAAGATGTAAATAAATACTTATCAAAAAACCATTAAAAAACACAGGGCTTAAATAAGCCCAGATAGTATCCTTAAAATAATATGTTACATAGGCAGCAAGTAAAGTAACTAAACTACCAGCAATTATATCAACAAGACCCAGACCACCAAAAATATTTGATAGTAAAACACCAATAAACAAAGCTGGTACTGCCTCAGGATAAATAATTGGTAATACTGTTAAGGCCTCAGAAAGTCTGAATTGAAGTGGTCCAAAACTTACAGGTACCAGAATATAAGTAATTATAATATATAAAACAACTATCATTGCCCCTCTAGTTATTTTTCTATTATCCATTTTTCTCCTCCTTAGTAAGTGTAGATTTTTTTACTATATTGAAAGAAAATCTATGAATTGGACTGGGGCCATATTTTTTCAATGCTAAAATATGTTCTTCTGTCCCATAACCCTTATTTCTAATAAAACCATATTCAGGATAAATTTTATCATATTTATCTATTATTCTATCCCTACTAACCTTTGCTAAAATTGAAGCAGCTGCAATAGAAGTAACTTTACTATCACCATCCACAATAGCTTCTTGAGAATTTTTTATATCTGGAATGATTCTATTACCATCTACAAGGATATAATCAGATTCTATATTCAAATTATTAATTGCCAAACGCATAGCCTTAAATGTTGCCTGTAATATATTTATCCTGTCGATAATCTTATTATTTACAATGCCAACACCACTTGCAATTGCTTTTTCATTTATTATATCGTAATAATAATCTCTCTTATCTGCTGATAATTTTTTAGAATCATCAATACCTGGTATTAAAGTATCCTGTCCAAATATTACAGCTGAAGCAACAACAGGACCAGCCAGTGGCCCTCTTCCTGCCTCATCTATACCTGCTATATATTTATATCCTTTAATATGTAATTTCCTAATTTTATTATTCATTTGTTTCCATTTTTTTATTTTTTCTTCTTTCAACCTTCTTTTTTTTTGTAATTTAACTGCAAGTTTTTGTACACCTTTTCTGTTATCATTTTCAAGGATATTAATAATATTATCATCGATATTATTTTTGTCTAGATATTCTTTTAATTCTTTAATTGTAAAATCGCTACTGTCCATAATCTACCTCCTGCTCAGTTACTCTATCCAGACTTATTCTACCTAATTTTCCCTTTCTGAAATCATCAATTAAAACCTTTCCTGCTCTGGGTCTATCAACCTTACCCCCACTCATAATACAACCCCTCTTTTTAGCAATTGATGCCAGAATATCATAGGGTATATTATTAACTACTTCTATTTGATAATAATCTTCTATTATTAAGTTATTAATCTTTAATAAATATTTTATTAAATTATAAGCTGCAAGTTCAAAATCAAATCTATCATCATTTATAGCACCAGTAATAGCAAGTTTATAGGCAATATTCTCATCACTTAAATCTGGCCAGAGCAAACCTGCTGTATCCATAATTTCAATATTTTTATCTATTTCAATCCATTGTTTACCCCTTGTTACGCCTGGTTTTGCACCAGTTTTTACACGATTTTTTTTAGAAAGCATATTTATTAAGGTAGATTTACCCACATTGGGGATTCCAACAATCATCAATCTGACTGCCCTCTTATTCCTACCTCTCTTCTCCATTTTTTCATTTGTATTTTTTGCTAGATAATTGACAATTTTCAAAAGCTCTTTTTTACCCCATCCTTTAATGGAATCAACTACAAGTGCATCGCTTTCTTTTTCAAAAAATGCTAACCATTTTTTAGTTATTTTTTCATCAGCCAGATCATATTTGTTCAATACTGTTATTTTATATTGATTACGAGAAAGTTCCTTTTCTAAATCATAGTTTTTACTACTTGCTGGAATTCTGGCATCAAGCATTTCAATAACAATATCTACAAGTTTTAAATTATTTCTTATTTCTTTTTTTGCTTTTACCATATGACCTGGATACCAATTTATCATTTTTTCACCTCTTATTTAAAAAAGGGTGTAAGGTTATCCCTCCACCCTTGTTACTTAATCTCGTTTTTCTTTAACTCTAGAAGCTTTTCCTTTACGATCTCGCAAGTAATACAATCTTGCCCTTCTTACATCACCACGTCTTACTACTTTAATACTATCTATATTCGGAGAATAAAGTGGAAAATTCCTTTCAATACCTACTCCATGAGAAATCTTACGTACAGTAAAAGCCTTATTAATACCACTTCCCTGTTTTTTGATAACTATTCCCTCATAGAGCTGTATTCTTTCCTTACCACCTTCTACAATTTTAACCATAACCTTTAAAGTATCACCAGGTCCAAATTCAGGAATATCATCCTTTATCTGCTCTTTCTCTATATTATCAATAATATTCATTATTTATCTCTACCTCCTTTCAGCTTACAATTACACAAGGTATTATATCACAATATTTTTTAAAAAACAATATACTATTCCCACCACTGATCTGCCATTAACCTATCAAGTATAATCGAAGCAGCACTTCTAACAGAAAAATGGTTAAATTCACCTCTACCATAAATAGGCTCCAGAATCAAATCACAACGTTTCATAATTTCTTCACTTAATCCCCAGCCAGTCCCAAAAATAATGAGATATGATTCATCTTCATGAAATATCTTCTCTCTCAAATCCTTATAAGTAATGGAATTTGAAAACTCCCGGGCATCTGTAGCAATAAGCCGGGGCGTTTTACCACTTCTTTTCTTAATATCTTCAATAACTTCATCTAATGTATTAGCTATCTCCATAATCATAAAGGCCTCATGTCTATTGGAATTATATGAAGCACCATAATCACTTACCCAGTAATCCCTCATTTTTCTAACAAGTGCCTGCTGAGACTTTAAATGGTTAACCACATAATATTTTTCGACATTATAAGATTTACCTGCCCTTGAAATATCATGAAGATCAAGGTTTGTGATAGTTGTAGTAATTTTATTTCCATCTTTATTGTATATAGGGTAATGCAAAAGGGCTAAAAAAACCTTACTTTCCATTACTTTCATTTAATTCACCCTTAATCTCTGCAAGTATATTTTTTTCATCATAACTAAGTTCTCTATTATCCAATAAATCAGGCCTGCGTAAATAAGTTTTCCTCAAAGACTCTTTTTTTCTCCAGCGCGCTATTTTACCATGGTCCCCACTTAATAAAATATCAGGAACTTTCATATTTATAAATTCCCTTGGCCTCGTGTATTGAGGATAATCTAATAATCCATGATAAAATGAATCTTCTACGCTGGATTGTTCATCTCCTAAAACTCCAGGAATCATTCTTGCTATAGAATCAACAATAATCATTGCTGGAATTTCCCCACCTGTAAGAACATAATCACCAACAGATACTTCATCTGTAATCAAATTATCACGTATTCTTTCATCAATACCTTCATAATGACCACAAATAAGCAAAAGCCCTTCTTCCTTACTGTATTCTTTTATCATATCCTGTTTTAATGTCTTACCCTGTGGTGTCAATAATATTTTTCGATAATTAACATTTCTTTTTCCATCCATATCTTTAAGGGCCCTATATATTGGACCAATCTTCATAAGCATTCCAGCACCGCCACCATAAGGATAATCATCAGTTGTATTATGTTTATCCTCTGTATAATCCCGAATATCAGTGATATTAATATCTATAAGTTCTTTTTCCCGGGCACGAGCTATAATACTTTCACTAAATGGACCTTTAAACATATCTGGGAAAAGTGTAAAAATCTCAAAAAACATAATTAACATCTCCTATAGCTAAAGATCCAGTAAACCGGGCAATGGATCTACAATAATAAGTTCTTTTTCCAGATCAACACGCTTTATTATTTCTTTACTCGCTGGAATCATATATTCTTTTCTCTTACTTTTAACTACAAATACATCTGTACCTCCGGTGGTTTTTACATCAAAAAGATTACCTAAAAAATCCCCTTCAACTGTTTCAACCCTGAAATTAAGTATTTGATATATATAAAAATTATCTTCCTCAAGCTCTAATAGTTCATCTTCTTCAATTTTTATCATATGATCTTTTAAAAATTTGGAGCTTTGAATATCATCTATCCCTTCAAACTTAATTACAATAAATTTTTGCCTGTAACTTACCTTCTCAATATTTTTTTCCATTATTGTATTATCTTTTTTTAAATATACTTTTTGTAAAAGATCATATCTTTCAGGATAATCAGTTAAGGGCTCAACCCTTACCTCTCCTTTATTCCCCTGATGTCTAATAATCTTCCCAATTGTAATAAGTTCAGTCACTTAATTCACCTACTGTATATCTACTGTTATTTTTTTGCCTTCTTTAGTTGCAGCAGCTTTAACAACAGTTCTGATAGCCCTTGCTATCCTACCCTGTTTTCCAATAACCTTTCCCATATCATCTTCAGCAACCGATAATTCGATAATAATAGACTTAGCTTTGTCAACCTGATTAACT
>CAZOON010000066.1:0-7762 GCA_964581445.1 uncultured Halanaerobiales bacterium
AAGAGAAGCCACCATTGGTGGTAAAATGGCCCAATTAGATAAAACTTTCCCAACAAATGACTGCTCTACCTGTATTCTTGCTCCAAAAATTAGTGAATGCTATAACCATGAAAATGTAACTACTTATACCTATAGTGAACTGATCGATGTTTCTGGAGAAACAGGTAATTTTAATGTAAAAATAAACAAAAAACCTCGTTATGTAGATGAAGATAAATGCAAGGGCTGTATGGATTGTATGGAAAAATGCCCTATTAAAGTCAAAGATGAATATAATGAAGGCTTAGAAGAAAGAAAAGCAATCTATATGTATCAGGATCAGGCAGTACCAAATATTGCAACTATTGATCCTGAACATTGTTTAATGATTAATAAGGGTGTCTGTGGATTATGTTCAAAATTGTGTGAAATAGATGCTATTGATTATACTCAAAAACCAAAAGAAATAATTTTAAATGTAGCTTCAGTAATATTTGCAGCTGGTTATGATGCCTTTGAAGGAAATATAGTCAGTGAATATGGTTATTTAAGACATCCTAATGTTGTCACCAGTTTAGAATATGAACGACTCTTAAGTGCTTCTGGACCTACTGAAGGACATATTGAGCGTCCATCAGATAATAAAATTGCAAAAAAAATAGCCTATTTACATTGTGCAGGCTCAAGAGATTTTCGAACAGATAAAAATTATTGCTCATCTGTTTGTTGTATGTATTCAATGAAACAATCAATGATAACCAAAGAACATATAGAAGATGTAAATATTGATTTATTCTACATGGATATACGTGCTTTTGGTAAAGATTTCGAAAGATATTATAATCGTGCTCAGGCTACAGATGGAATTAATTTTAAACGAAGTCGTGTTTCTGAGGTTGAGGCTGATAAAGAAAGTAATCTTCTGGTTAAAGCTGTTAATGAAAAAGGAAAACAAAGTGAAGAAAAATATGATCTTGTTGTTTTATCAATAGGTTTAGCGCCTTCTCCACAGATTACTGAAATGATGAAAAAATTAAAAATAAGAGTAAATAAATATGGTTTTGCTGATGTTGATGAGCTTGATCAATTAGCTACCAGTAAAAATGGAATATTTGCCTGTGGTGTTATTACAGGGCCTAAAGATATTCCGGAATCAGTTATTCAGGCAAGTGGTGCTGCAGCAAAAGCCGCTGAATTAGCCCTTGACAAACCTGAAAGTGTAGAAGAAGTTGCAGCTTTAGATGAAAGAGATATTAGTGAAATGATATCTCAAGAAGAAGAGGAGCATTACAGATATACAGAAAATGAAAGAATCAAAACAGGTGTTTTTGTCTGCCATTGTGGAACTAATATTGCTGGAGTTGTAGATGTAAAAGAAGTTGCTGAAAAAGCTAAAAATTTACCTACAGTTGAACACTCTGAAGATATTAAATACCTCTGTTCATCAGATAGTCAAGAATTAATATCTCAAAGAGTCAGGGAAAAAGGCTTAAATAGAGTGTTAATTGCCTCCTGTTCTCCCAGAACACATTTACCTCTTTTTGAAAAGGCTGTTGCTCGTGGAGGAATTAATCCATATCTAACAGTTATGGTTAACATAAGAGACCAGGATTCCTGGGTTCATAGAGAAAACAAAAAAGCTGCTACTCAAAAAGCATATGATTTAATACGCGGTGGTGTTGCCAAAGCACAACATGCTTATGCTCTTGATAGACAAAAGATTAATAAAACAACCCGTGCTATTGTTGTTGGTGGAGGAGCTGCTGGAATATCTGCTGCGTTACAGCTTGCAAACATGGGTTTTCCTGTAAGTTTAATTGAAAAGGAAGATGAAATGGGTGGCAATGCTAATAAATTAATGGTAGCTATGGATGGAAGACCTGTTTCAACCTTTATTGAAAATATGAAACAAGAAGTTATGAAACATGACTTTATTAATATTTATCAGGGTTATGTAGTAGATAAAGTTGATGGTTATGTTGGTAATTTTGAGCTTTCTTTAAAAGGTAGAGAAGGTAATAAAGGAGAAATAAATATTACCGGTGGTATTGTAATTGTTGCTACTGGAGCAAGAGAACTTGATACTGACGAATATCTTGCCAAAGAAGATGAACGTGTCATTTCTCAGCTTGATCTGGAAGAACAAATAAAGAAAAATGAATTTGATCATAAAAATATTAAAAATCTGCATATGATTCAATGTGTTGGCTCTAGAGAAGAACAGAGACCTTATTGTAGTAGAATATGCTGTACACAGGCAGTAAATAATGCCATTCATATTAAAGAAAGATACCCTGATATTGATATTACAGTCTTTTATAGAGAAATGAGAACTTACGGTTTCTATGAAGATAAATATCGTAAAGCACGTCAATTAGGTGTTAATTTTGTAAGATTTGAAGTAGAAGAAAAACCTGTTGTAGCCTTAAATGATGATAAATTATCTATAAATTATAATGAACCTATAACTGATAGTAAGGTTACTGAAAATAGTGATATGGTAGTTTTAGCAAAGGCAATTATTTCGCGTGAAGATAGTGATATTTTAAGCAAACAGCTTAAAGTACCTATAAATGAAGATGGTTTCTTCCTGGAAGCTCATGTAAAATTAAGACCTGTTGATTTTGCTACAGATGGTATCTTTGTCTGCGGTTTAGCTCATGGCCCCAAAAACCTGGGAGAAGCTATTGCACAAAGTAAAGCTGCAGCAAGTAGAGCAGCTACAGTTCTTGCAAGAGATTATTTGCTAACAGAACCTATGGTTGCAGAAGTTAATCCTAAACTCTGCTCTGGTTGTGGTACATGTGAAGATGTATGTGCATACCAGGCTGTTAGTGTAAACGAAGAAACCGGAGTTGCAGAGGTTAATAATGTTTTATGTAAAGGTTGCGGTAATTGTAATTCAGCCTGTAGAGCTCATGCAATTAATTTAAAAGGATTCAGTCACCAGCAACTAACAGACCAGATGAATGCGTTAGTAAACGATGTGACTATAAAAGTTGAAACGGGAGGGATAGTTAATGAATAATAATGAAAATTTTGAGCCAAAAATCGTTGCCTATTTATGTAATTGGTGTAGTTATGCGGCTGCCGATTTAGCTGGTAGTAGCAGAACACAATACCCTCCTAATATCAGAGTTATTAGAGTACCATGTTCAGGTAGAATTGACCCTTTATTATTAATTAGAGCTTTTAATTTTGGAGCAGATGGTGTTCTAGTATCTGGTTGTCATCCTGGTGATTGTCACTATTTAGATGGCAATTACTATGCTCGTAGAAGATTTGTCATGTTAAAAGAATTAATGACATTTGCTGGTATTGAAGAACAGAGGGTAAAATTCACCTGGTGTTCTGCATCAGAAGGCTCAAGATTTGGAGTTGTTGTTAAAAAAGTTGTTGATAGAGTTAAAGAAGTTGGCCCCTGGCAGGGTTTTGACAATAAAGGATTTATTGGAGTAGATTCTTCTGAGGAAGAAGGTGAGTTAACAGGTGGAAGCATATTATAAAGAAATAACAGATGAAATACAAAAAATTGCCTATAAACTACTGGATGAAGGTAAAGTAGATAAAATAATTGGTTTTGGCAAGGGAGAATTTACAGATGAAGTAACCCCAGTTTTTATTGTAAATAAAGAAAATGTAGATAAATTATTATTTTCAGAAAAAGCAACACCATTTCTTGCAAAGTATTTATTAAATTATAAAGATGAAAAGGTTGCAATAACTGCCAAACCATGTGAAACACGTGCAATTAACTCATATCTATCTGAAAATTTACTTCAACGTGAAAACCTGATTATAATTGGTATTAACGGTTGTAGGGGTATAGAAGGTAATACAGCATGTAAAGAATGTGATGTTCGTAATCCAGTTATTTCTGATTATACCGTTGGGGAAGAATTAAGTGATGAAGAAGTTTCTTCAATGATTACAAATGTATATGAAGATCTTGAAAATATGAATCCAGAAGAAAGAAATGAATATTTTCAAAATGAGTTTGAAAGATGTACTAGATGTTATGCATGTAGGGAAGCCTGCCCTGTCTGTTATTGTGAAGAATGTTTTACTGATAGTAATCAGCCTTTCTGGCTTGACAGCAGTACACAATTAAAAGATACATTTACATTTCACCTTATGAGATCCATACATATGGCAGGCAGATGTATTAATTGTGGTGCATGTGAAATGGCCTGTCCGGAAAATATTGATGTAAGGGCTTTATCAGCAAAAATGTATCGTGCTGGTGAAGAAATATTTGATTACAAACCAGGCATGGACCCCGAGCAGAAGACATTACTGGCTGAATATGATGTTAATGATCAAGAAAAAGGTTTTCTAGATTAGGGGAGGTGAAACAATAATGCTAAAAGTTATGAATGAAAAAGAACTAAAACAGTTCATAGATAAATTAAATAATGATTATAAAGTAGCAGCACCTGTAAAAAAACAACAGGGCAAGCAGGAAATTTTGGAGTATGATTATATAGAAGAATTTGAGGAAATTCATCTGGAAGAACAACCAGATAAATCACCGAAAGAATTTTTTCTACCTCAAAATGAAGTTCTTGACCCAGAGGCTATAGCAAAATCAAATCCCGAAGAAAATAAAACTATAATATTTGGTGTTCGTTCCTGCGACATAGAAGCCCTTAGAGTATTTGATGATGTATTTTTAGATGATACTTATGTAGATCCTTATTATGAAAAACGCAGGGATAATACAATCATTATTGGTTATTCCTGCCCTCACAGGGAACCTACATGTTTCTGTGATCAGCTAGGTATAAGTCCTCATGAAAATAAATTAGCAGATCTATATTTATATAAATTTGATGATAAATACTGGATTAAATCAATAAATGAAGATTCTGAGAAACTAATAAAAGACTTAGCTGATGGTGATGAGGATTTATTTGATGAAAAATTAAAAAATAAGAAAGATAATTTTGGAGAATCTGACTTTAAATTTAATATGGAAACTCCAATCCCTGAAGAAAAAGCTTTTAATGCACCTATCTGGGATGATATTGCTGAAAAATGTCTTGGCTGTGGAGTATGTACCTATTACTGTCCAACATGTTTCTGTTTTAATTTCTTCTTTGATGAAGATGATAAAGAAAATCAAAAATACCGTAGTTGGGATTCCTGTATGTTTTCTTTATTTACCAAACATGCTTCTGGACATAATCCCAGGGAAACCCAGGGACAAAGATGGCGTCAACGTTTAATGCATAAATTTTCTTATCATCCCCAAAATTATGGTGGATTATCCTGTGTAGGATGTGGACGTTGTGTAAAAAAATGTCCAGTTACACTGGATATTAGAGAAGCATTAAAATCTACAGAGGAATATCTAAAAGATGAAGGAGGGGCTGTAGTTGAAGACTGAAACTTTATTAGATCATAAGGCAGAAATTATTAAAATAACCCAGGAAACCGGTGTTAATCTTAATATTAAAACCTTTAGATATAGATTTCTTGATGAAGAAATCAGAAAAAACTTCACTTTTCGCCCTGGTCAATTTATGATGGTTACTATTGATGGAATAGGTGAAGCACCATTTGGTTTTGCATCCTCTCCTACTCAAAAAGACTACATTGAACTTTCTGTGAAAAATGTAGGTCTTGTTACAAATGCCATTCATAATTTGAAAGTAGGGGACATTATTGGTGTTAGAGGTCCTTATGGAAACGGTTTTCCAGTTGAAGAAACTATTGGTAAAAATATAGTTTTTATTGGTGGTGGTATCGGTTTAGCTCCTTTAAGGTCATTAATTAATTATGTACTCGATGAAGAAAAAAGAAAGCAATTTGGGAATGTTCAACTATTAAATGCTTTTCGTTCCCCTGATGATTTAATATTCAAATATGACTATGATAAATGGGAAAATTCACCAGATACAATTGTTAAATATACTATAGATGAACCATGTGAGAAATGGGATTACTGTGTTGGCTTTCCCCATACTCTATTAAAAGATGAATTAAATTGTGAATTACAAAATACTAAATATTTTACATGTGGACCTCCAATTATGATAAAATTCGTAACAGAAGAATTAAAAAACCTTAACATTGACCCTGCCGATATTATTACTACTCTTGAAATGAGAATGTCTTGTGGGGTAGGGAAATGTGGTAAATGCAATATTGGACATTATTATGTGTGTAAAGATGGTCCGGTTTTCACTCTTGAACAATTAGGTGAGATGCCGGATGAATATTAAAATTTAGATACAATATAGGAGGAAATAAAATGATTGAACGTAAACTAAATAAAGCAGATATATTTAGAGAGAAAGAACTTGATAAAATTCACAATGTTACAATGGAAATTCTTGAAGAAAATGGTATGCAAGTTTTGTCTGAAAAAGCAAGGGATATTTTTGAAGAAAATGGCTGTCGTGTTGAAGGAGAGCAGGTTTTTATTAATCGGGAATTAATTGAAAAATCGATAAAAAAAGCCCCATCTCAATTTACTTTTTATGCTAGAAATCCCGAAAATAATGTTATAATTGGTGGTGACAATACTGTATTAGCACCTGGATATGGAGCACCATTTGTAATGGATTATACAGAAAACAAAAGAGTAAGATCTAGCTATGAAGATTATATTAATTTTACTAAACTTGGTGGAAATAGTGAAAATATTGATGTAGTTGGTGGAGTTTTAGTAGAGCCAAACGATATTAAAGATGAATTACGCCATGCTAAAATGTTTCAAGCTGCTGTAAAATACACAGATAAATGTTTAATGGGAAGTGCTATGGGTAGGAAAAAAGCACTTGATAGTGTAAAAATGGCATCAATAGTATTTGGTGGAGAAGACTATGTAAAAGAACACCCTGTTCTTTTAACCTTAATAAATACAAATAGTCCTCTAGAACTTGATGACCGAATGTCTGACGCCTTAATGGTTTATTCTGAGTATAAACAGGCAATGGTAATCGCTTCATTAAGTATGACTGGAACAACTGCTCCAACTACAATTGCTGGTGCCCTGGTAATACAAAATGCAGAAATTTTAACAGGTATTACTTTAGCTCAACTAATTAATCCTGGTACACCTGTTATTTATGGCTCAGCTTCAAGTGTTGTAGATTTGAAAACAGGAGATCTGGCTATTGGAAGTCCAGAAACATCTAAAATGTTTAATGGTACTGCTCAGATTGCAAGATATTATGACATCCCTTCAAGGGGAGGCGGAGCACTTACTGACTCAATTAATCCTGATGCTCAGAGTGGTTATGAATCAATGATGAATTTTATGTCTGCAGTAAAAAGCGGATTTAATTTTATTCTTCACTCTGCAGGTTTATTAGAAAACTATATGACAATGTCCTATGAAAAATTCATGATGGATGATGAAGTATGTGGTATGGTAACAAACTTCTTCCAGGGATTAAATGTTGATGATGACCATCTTGCAAAAGATGTAATTTTAAATGTTGGAAGTAGCGGTAATTATGTTGGTGAAATGCATACTTATAATCATATGCGCGATTTAAGAGAACCTATCTTAAGTTCACGTGAAAGATATATGAGTAATAAAGAGCAACCTGATGCATTTGTTAGAGCAGGTAAATTATATAAAGAAATACTTGATGAATATGAAGCACCTGAATTAGATAAAGAAATAGAAAAACAATTACAGAAATTTATTGACAATATTGAAGTAAAAAAATAGATAAAAATTAATAATTGGTATCATATTTATCTGAATATGATACCAATTAAAATATATTTAATAAATATATTTTAATATGCAGATATATAAATGTAA
>CAZOON010000067.1:0-7696 GCA_964581445.1 uncultured Halanaerobiales bacterium
ATGTGAAAAGTAATAAATATGGTCCTTCTTATATGGATAATAATCATGCCTGGGGTTTTGTTGAACTTGGGAAAGGATATAAGCCCATGCATGATAATATGAAATTAAGAGGTTTAAATATTGTTTATCATGATAATGAATTGAATGAGGTTTTCATAAATGCATTGTTAATTTTTGATGTAGACCCCTCCAATGAAAATGAATTAATAAAAGCATATGAGGATGGAAAAAAAGAAGCCGAAAATATTTTAATGTATTTGCGAAAAAAATTAAAAGGTTTTTCTAAAGCTATTTTACTTGATTTTCCTGAGGAACTATATATAAGAGAGAATGTACATATCGTTTCACATAAACAGTTAAGTGTTAGAGATTTATTTGAAAATAGTTTTTATTATGATACAATTGCTCTGGGTTCTTATCCCCTTGATTATCAGGCGTCAACAAAAGACTATAATGGTTTTGTATTATTTAATCCAATTAAATATGGAATTTCTCTTCGCTCATTAATACCTGCTGGTATAGATAATATGCTTGTTGTTGGAAAAAGTAGTGGTTACAATTCACTTGCTGCAGCAAGTGCAAGAGTATTAGCAGTGGGAATGAGCACTGGCGAAGCTGCAGGTCAGGCGGCTCATCTTGCTTTGAAAAATAATTTAAATTTTGTAGAATTATATAAGAGCAAAAAACTAATGCTTGAATTACAAGAAGGATTAAATTTAAATTTAAATATTGAACCAAAAGACCCCTTGATTGATGATAGTGTGTTATTACCTTACCTTGAAGAATTATTATCCTGGGGTTTAGTAATTGGTGGTTATAATAATAATTTTAATCTAGAAGAGAAAATTAGTGAACGTGAATTTGCCCATATAATTATAAAAGGACTGAAAAGAAAAAAGGCAGAGATTTTATATGAATGGGTTCCTGGAAGTCTTGAAACTTTAAGCACTAACAATAAATTAGATTTACAAAATGCCAGTAAACTTCTTTTAGCTGCTAGGAGTCAAAGGGTTCTTGATATGGATAATACACTGTATTTAGAAAAAGCTTTAGAAATGGACTTATTACCATTATTTATAATGGATAATATTAATTTGAAAGATTTTTTGACAAGGAGACAGGCATATATAATTATTGGATATTTTTTAAAAAAATATCCTGCAGATGATAGACTTAAGTATTTACGGAGGGGGTATGTCTGTGAATAATAAATGTGAAGGGTATTATCCTTCTCCTATTGGTGTTTTGAAAATTACTTTTACAGGGGAAGGTATCTGGAGTATATTATTTGATGTTGAAGAAAAGCCAAATTATGATTGTAATAATTTGAATGAAGATAGTATTATTAAAATTAATAAACTGATATTTGAACAATTGAATGATTATTTTAAAGGAGAAAGAGAAAAATTTAATATACCTTATGTAATTAATGGGACAAAATTCCAGATAAAAGTCTGGAAAGAGATAATGAAGATACCTTATGGTGAAACAAGGTCATATTCTGATATAGCAAAAAAAATTGGTAATAAAAGGGCAGTTAGGGCAGTAGGAAATGCCAGCAAGAATAATCCACTACCTATCATTATTCCCTGCCATCGTGTAGTTTCTAAAGATGGAAAGTTAAGAGCTTACAATGGGGGTATCTGGAGAAAAAAATGGCTTTTAGAAAATGAATATAAAATGGCAAATATTTAATGATCATTTATTCAGAAAAGATATTATAATATCTGCACATTTTTCTTTTTCAGGTCCATTATTAATAACATGTGGTGAATTATCAAAAATATAGCTTTTTTTATTAATAGAATTAATATCTTTCATAATTTTATTAGCAGCTTTAAATGGAACCTGATTATCATTTTTAGAGCTTAGAACAAGTGTGTCACTTTGAACCATAGGAAGTTTTTTTCTGGCCAGTTTCATTATTTTATATAATTCTGCTATCTGGGCAGTATAGTGATATGTGTAGTAATTGATCCTATGCTGTTTTTCTTCTTCATTTTCTTCAGGATAATTCGGAGATAGGCTGCTAAAACTTTGTTTAACTACGGGTAATATGTATTTTAATACAGGGGTCAGGGGTAGCAGTAGGTTTTTAGCATAAAGTGCAGCAGATATTAAAACCAGTTTTTTTGCTCTAAACCTTGCAGCAGTTAAAATTGCAAGTAACCCCCCCATTGATAAACCGGCTAGATATACTTCCTGATATTCACTTTTTAATTTTAAATAACTGTCATATACTTTTTTTAACCAATTATGGGCCCTGCTTTCCCGAAAATCTTCTTTGCTGGTTCCATGTCCGGGCAGACGGGGAATGTAAACAGTTAAATCCAGTTTGTCTTTAATTTTTTTGCCCAGATATTCCATATCCGCAGGATGTCCTGTGAAACCATGAATTAAAAGTAAACAGTTTTTTTTATTTCCCTTAAATAAGTGTTCTTTACTTATGGGATTAATTATTGTGTTTTCTGGTATTCTAATATCTTTCATAAGTATCCCTCTTTTTATAAATATTTTTTTATATTTATTCTATAAATCAGAAATTATTCCTTTTTCTTAATATTAAAATTTGAAAGGAGCAAGAGATGAAGAAAGAATTAAGTTTTAAACAGGGTATTATTCCAGTAATAATAATGGCTATACTTATAATAATGTCTGTATTGGTCTGGAAAGTTCCAATACACCTTGCTTTATTTTTGCAATTAACTGTAACAATTTTACTTGCACTTAGCTGGGGATTTAAGTGGCAGGAAATTGAAACAATGTTATTCTCAAGTTTTAAAAATATAGGTAATGTAATAATTATACTATTATTAATAGGGATGCTTATAGGTGTATGGATTGCAAGTGGAACTGTCCCTTCAATGATATATTATGGTTTGAAAGTATTAAATCCCAGGTACTTTCTAGTTCTGAGTTTTGTTTTAACTACCTTTGTTTCTATGGCAGTTGGTACGGCTTTTGGTACAGCAAGTACTATTGGTCTTGCCCTGATAAGTATTGCCCAGGGTGTAGGTTTGCCTTTAAATGTAGTAAGTGGAGCCATAATATCAGGCTCATATATAGGTGACCGCATGTCTCCCGTTTCATCAATAGCCATAATAACAGCACATAGTGCAGATGTTAAAGTTATAGAAATGATAAAACATATGGTATACACTACTATACTACCTTTTATATTATCATTTATTATCTATCTTATTATGGGCTGGAAAATTATGCCGATAAAAATTGAGGCCGAACAAATTACACTTTTAATGGGTGGGCTTAGTGAATATTTTTTAATCTCCTATTGGCTCTTACTTCCACCAATAGCAATTATATTATTGGCAGTATTGAGGATACCCACTATATTAAATTTAATTATTAATATTTTTATAAGTATGGCCTTTAGTTTGTTTGTAAGTGGTAAAGGCTGGGTAGAATTATTAAATGTGATGTATACAGGGATGGACATGAATACAGGGATAAAGGTTTTGGATAACATACTGGCTCGGGGTGGATTAATGAGTATGATGGAAATTGTTGCATTAATTATTTTTGCAGTTACCCTGGGAGGACTTATGGAAGAACTGGGTGTATTAAAGAGTATACTGGGTAAAATGATAAAAACAATACATAACAGAGGACAATTAATTTTGATAACGATGATTTCAAGTATCATTTCTGCGATGCTAGGATGTAATCAATTTATGGCTGTATATTTACCAGGTAAAATGATGGGAAGTAAATTTGATGAAATGAGAGTACCAAGAAAAGATTTAGCCCGGGCACTTGGAGATTCTGGACTTATAATTTCACCACTTATACCCTGGAATTTGAATGCTCTGTTGATGACAGGTATCCTTGGTGTAAGCACATTATCCTATCTTCCCTATTCATTTTTACCCTTATTATTACCAATAAGTGGTGTGGTTTTAGGATTTATAAGTAAAAGTAAAAAAGTAAACAAAAATGAAAATAATTAATATTATTTTGAAAGGGAGGATAGGCTGTTAGCCATATTATGAATTTTATCTGCTGCATTATGTAGTTGCTCAGTTAATTTATTTTCATTTTCATTAAATGATTGCATTTTTTGATTCATTTTTTCAATATTTTTGCGTGTGCTTTCAGTTGATTGATTTAACTTTTCTATAAAATGAGTTATTTCTTTGACTGAATCGCTTGTTTCATCTGCTAGTTTTCTAATTTCAGTAGCTACTACATTAAAACCGCCTGTATTGCGATCTGCTCTTGCTGCTTCAATTGCTGCATTTAAACCTAGCATTTTTGTTTGTTCAGAAACATCTTTTATAAAATTTACAATTTTATTTGTTTCTTTAATGTTTTCACTATTTTCCTGGGATGCACTTATTAAACTCTCAGTTGAATAGTTAAGTTCGTCAATGTTTTTATTATTAATTTGACTAACATTTTTAATAGTTTTACCGATATCAGCTGCTAATTGAGCTAGAATTTCTGCTTCTTTTTCAATTTTATCTAACATTTTTTCACGTGATTTGATTATTTTAAATATAACAAGAGAAGTATCATAATCAACAACTTTTGTATGTTCATCTGCTTTTTCTTTGACCATTTTGGATAATTGTTTGTTTCCAGTAACTTCTAAAATAACTTTGTCTCTGTCTTTTTTAAGCAACTCTATGTAATCATTAAAAACAGATATTTTATTTTTTTTAGCCAGTTTAATACCAGGTGAATCTATATTGTTATCACATATTCCAATAATTTCTACTTCAGAAACTGACAAAAAAGTTTTTAATAGTGAAGTTCCTCCAGTGCCTGCTCCGATGATACCGATTTTTAGCATAATTTTCCTCCTATGAAATATTTCACATAATATTTTAAAAGATAATTTTAAATAATAAAAAAAACTCTAATAATAACTATTCAATATATTTTTTAAAATTCCTTTATCAAATTATATAAAAAGACAATAAAAAAGGATTTTACTTATATTTGTTAAATTTATATATAGAGTTGATAAGGAGAAGTTCCCTGAAATTTAGTTTTGAACTGGTCAATCATATTATATGAGGAGGAAATATAATGAAAAAAAATATTAAAGAAATAGTTGAGAAACAAAGGGATGAAATAATTAGCTCTACTCAGGAAATTGTAAGGGTTAAAAGTGTTGAATCATCTCCGGAAAAAAATATGCCATTTGGAGAGGGTGTAAATAATGCCCTGGAAACATTTTTGAATATGGCTGAAAGATTAGGTTTAGAGACGGTTAATGTTGATGGTTATGCCGGCTATATTGAAATAGGTGAAGGTAAAGAGATGTTGGGTTTATTATGTCATCTGGATGTTGTTCCAGAAGGTAAAGATTGGACCTATCCTCCGTATGCAGCAGAAATCCATGATGGTAAAATATATGGTAGAGGTACAATTGATGATAAAGGTCCTGCTGTTTCTTCACTTTATGCTTTAAAAGCTGTAATTGATAGTGGAATAGAGTTAAATAAAAGAGTTAGATTAATAGTAGGTACAGATGAGGAAAGTGGCTGGGAAGGTCTGGATTATTATCTTGAACATGAAGAAGAGCCTGATTTTGCTTTTAGTCCAGATGCGGCATTTCCAGTTATTCATGCAGAGAAGGGTATTCTTATATTTGACTTAAAAGGTGAATATAAAATAAGAGAAGATGCTCCGATAATCATAGAATCTATTGAAGGTGGCAATGCTCCTAATATGGTGCCTGATTATTGTGAAGCATTATTAAAAATTGATAATACAGCAAAATTTAAAACAAAATTTGATGAATTTAAAAATGATAATGATTTTAATCTAGAATATGAAGAAGTCAATTCAAAAATAAAAATAATTTCCCAGGGTATTTCAGCACATGGTAGTATGCCAGAAGATGGCCAAAATGCTATTTCTCAACTAATGGTATTTCTGGGTGAATTAGGAATAAATTCTAAACAGGGGAAACTAATTGAGTTTTATAATAATAAAATTGCTATGGAGTATAATGGAGAATCAATGAATTGTGGACTTAGTGATGAGGTATCAGGAAAACTTGTATTTAACGTAGGTATGATTGATTTTAATATTGAAAAGTTTGCTATTACTGTTAATATAAGATATCCTGTTACAAAAAGCAAAGAAAAAGTTTATAAAAGGATAGAAGAGGAAATAAAAGGCATTGATTTAAGTATAGAAGAAAAAGAAGATCTTAAACCACTTTATTTGCCTGTAGATGATCCATTTGTTAAAAAATTGATGAAAATATATAGGGATAAGACTGGTGATGATACAGAAGCTATTGCTATTGGTGGCGGAACATATGCCAGGGCTGTTAAAAAAGGAGTAGCCTTTGGCCCATTATTTCCAGGAGAGCCTGAATTAGCTCATCAAAAGGATGAACATATAAAAATAGAAAATTTAATTATTAGCACAGAAATATATGCTGAGGCTATAATAGAATTAGCAACAAAATAACTTTTGAATTAAATAAAAATAGTATCTGCTAATATATATTAACAGATACTATTTTTAATCTAATTTAGTTCCAGGTATAATAGTTTCAGCTGTGGGAATATCTATTAAAACTGCTTTGTTATAATTTGATGTTTTATCCATTATTTTTTCCAGTTCATCATTATTATTTATTCTAAAGGATTCAATACCTGAGGCTTCTGCAATTTTAATAAAATCAGGGTTATTTAATTCAACCCCATGTGTTGCAATATTGGCCTTTTTCATACGATTTTTTTCCATTGCCAGAGAATTATTGTTTAATACGATAATTCTGATTGGAAGTTGATAGCGACTAGTGTTTAATAATTCTCCCAGTATCATTATTAGTCCTCCATCCCCGGTAATAGCAGTAACTGGATTTTCACTTTTATTAATTTTTGCAGCATTTGCGGCTGGAAGGGCAAATCCCATGGTTCTCCAATTTCCAGATATTAATACATCTTCACATTCAGCTGAAAAGTATTTTCCAAACCAGACAGTATGATCACCAGAGTCAAGTGAAATAATTTCGTTTTTCTTAATATATTTGCTAATAGTAGTCATAATTAAACGAGGATCTAAAGGGGAATTGTAATCAATGTTTTCGATTTTCAGCTCATCAAACCATTCCTTTCTATATTTATCTATAGTTTTTTTCCATTTTGGAATTTCTTTGACTGTGAGTTTTTGAAGTAAAAAATCAAGTATAAGGGACATATCACCAAGGATAGCAGTTTCTACAGGATGTGTTGCTCCAATGTTTTCTTTACAGGCATCAATTTGAATTATATTTGCCTGACGAGGGGTATAATCACTTGGCCACCAGTTTGCTCCCAATATAATTATTAAATCACTATCTTGAAGTGCAGTGCTGGCCTTTATATTTCCTGCAAGTCCAAGACTACCCAGTGAAAATTCATTATTAAAATTTAAAATACCAGCAGCTGGCATTGTATTAATTAATGGTGCAGAAATACGTTTTGCCAACTTTAATAGTTTATTACGTTTATCTTTAATTCCCCTGCCATAGATAATTACAGGTTTTTTAGACATATTTATCTTTTCTACAGATTTTTCAATTTGTTCAGGGTCTGGATAGAGATTTTTATTTATAATATCAGGAAAATTTCGTGTTAGTGCATTAGTTTTGCTTTCCCAGAGGTCCATCGGTATTACAAGGTGGCTAACACCCCCTCTAATAAGTGAAGTAGTCATAGCTTTATAGAGT
>CAZOON010000068.1:0-7689 GCA_964581445.1 uncultured Halanaerobiales bacterium
GGGGCTCTTGACAAGACGGATACTGAATGTTCAAATAAAATTTCTGGCAAAAAATTGGGAATTGTTCCCATACTTCGTGCAGGATTGGGAATGCTTGATGGAGTTTTAAAACTTATTCCAACTGCAAAAGTAGGACATGTTGGTTTATACAGGGATCCAGATACACTGGAGCCTGTAGAATATTATTGTAAATTACCAACAGATGTTTCTGTCAGGGATTTAATTATTGTGGATCCTATGCTGGCAACTGGTGGCTCTGCTTCTGCTGGCATTAATTTTGTAAAAGAAAGAGCCCCCCGGAGCATTAAATTTATGTGTCTGATTGCTGCACCGGAGGGAATTGAAAGAGTACAGAAAGACTATCCCGATGTAGATATTTATGCAGCAGCAATTGATGAAAAATTAAATTCTCATGCTTATATTGTGCCTGGTTTAGGTGATGCCGGGGACCGTTTATATGGTACTAAATGAGTTACAAAAGTTTCCTTTGCATAGACTGATGATAGCTGTTATGATTGTTTCAGTATAATATTGTGATGAGGGGATGAGTTTTAAATGGATGTTTTTCTCACCGTATTTATAATCGCTCTGTTCCTCACTTATATTTTCACTCCTATTGTTAAGAAAGTGGCTTATTTGCTGGGGACATTTGATAAACCAAATAATCGTCGTATAAATACTAAACCGATACCTAATATTGGAGGGCTTGCTATTTTTGCTGGTTTTATAATTACAGTATTATTATTTGCTGATTCTGGTAAAATACTAACAGGTCTTATCACCGGGGGCTCATTTATATTTTTACTGGGAATTATTGATGACATCTATGAATTAGCTCCCTGGATAAAACTTTTAGGTCAAATTATTGCTGCCGGAATATTAATTTCATTTGGAATCAAGATAGAATTTATTACAAATCCTTTTGGTGGGATGATATATCTGGGTTACTGGGGTATTCCTTTAAGCCTTATCTGGATAGTTGGTATTACTAATACTGTTAATTTGATTGACGGTCTGGATGGACTTGCTGCCGGAATAACCGTTATTGCGGTTACAACATTATTTTTTGTTAGTTTACAGGAAGGACAAAGCTCAGTAGCCATTTTTGCAATTGCTCTGGCAGGTAGCTCCCTTGGTTTTTTAAGATTTAATTTTCACCCTGCGGAGATTTTTATGGGTGATTCAGGTGCTATGTTTTCAGGTTATGTTATGGCGGCAATCTCCGTAGCCGGTGCTTTAAAGAGTGCAGCTGCCGTTACTCTTATTGTGCCTTTGCTTGCCCTTGGAGTCCCTATATTTGATACTTTGTTTGCTATTATTCGTCGCGTCTATCACCGTAAACCTATTAGTAAAGCTGATAATGGCCATATTCATCATCGTTTACTGGCACTGGGATGGAGTCAAACAAGGGCAGTTTTATCTGTATATGCAATCAGTGTTTTTCTGGGAATAATGGCCCTGGTAGTTAATGGCTCAGATTTCCAGAGTGGTATAGTTCTTTTATTTATAGCTTTTGCTGTTGTGGTTTATGGTGCCTGGAAAATAGGTGTATTTTCTGTTGATATTCCTACAGAAGGAAGGGCGCTGGAAAAAAGCAATTTATAGGGAAATATTTATTATTAGATTTTTTTATGGCAAAAAAGGAGGATTTTATTTTTTTATCTAGAATAAAATTATCTAATGATACCTTTTCTTTCATTTTGCTTTCATTTTGCAAATGATAATGCTGGAGGGAATAGAATGAATAAAAGTGACTGGAATAATATTTTCAGGTCACTCTCTATGCTTACTCAACTTGGTTTAATTATAGTTTTTAGCATAGGTGTGGGTTTTTTTTTGGTTATTTGATTGATAATATGATAGGAACTAATATTATTTTTAAAATGATTGGTTTAATACTGGGTATTATTGCGGGTTTTTATTCTGATTATAAAATTATAAAAAATGTTTTGAGTGATAATAATGATACCAGGTAATAATCCAGCTGAAGTACAAAAAGAGCTGATTAAAAAAACATTAATAATTGCCTTTTTCCCATCATTATATGCATTGATTTCAGGGGAATTTGCAAGCCTGCTTGGATTTTTGCTGGGCTTGATTATTAGTCTTTTGCTTTTCAGATTAAAGACATTAAATATTACAAGAGCTTTAAATATGTCAAGGGTCAGGGCTGAAACTTTCATACGGAATCATTATTTTGTGAACTATATAATATACTTTGTGGTTTTATTTCTTGCCAATAGAAATGAAGATATTAATTTTCTGGCAACTGCCCTTGGCCTATTATTTTTAAAATTTATTATAATTGCTCTGGCTATTGTAGATATTATAAAAGATAGCTGGAAAAGAAGGATGGACAAATACACTTAAGGGGGTGTTGACTTGAATCCGGGTCCAAAGATAGTAAGATATTTATTTGGAAATGAAGCTTTACCGATAAGTGATACCTTGATAGTTTCATGGATAGTTGTTATTTTGTTTATTATTTTTGCCAGAATAATAACTTTAAATTTAAAAATGCGTCCAGGCTATGTCCAGAATGCTATAGAAATGTTATTAACTGTAATTGAAGATCAAATTGAGCCCATGTTACCTGGTGAGGGGAGAAAGTTTTTGCCTTTTATAGGTACTATTTTCATATTTGTAGGCCTGGGAAATTTAATAGGTGTAATACCTGGGGTACCTAATCCAACAGGTGATTTAAATACAACTCTGGGACTTGCCCTTGTAGTATTTTTGGTGAGTCATTATCAGGGAATGAAAGAAAATGGTGTCTGGGGTTATTTAAAGGGTTTTACAGAGCCAGTTTTCTTTTTATTACCATTAAACATTATTTCTGAACTTGCCAAACCAATTTCCCATTCCTTTCGTCTTTTTGGTAATATTGTTGGGGGAGGAATTATTATCACAATTATTTATCAGGCAGTACCTGGTTTAATACCAGTTCCAATACATGCCTGGTTTGACCTTTTCATTGGTGCTATTCAGGCCTTGATTTTTGGTATGGTTGCCATTGCATATATTTCTGTGGCAAAAACTTCTTAATAAACTAATTTCTTGAGAGGAGGAAGATAAAATGGTTGAATTTTCACCTGAAGTTATTAATACTATTATTAAAGCAGCAGCTTTATTAGGAGCTGGTTTTGCCATGATTGCTGGTATAGGTCCTGGTGTAGGACAGGGTTATGCAGCAGGGAAAGCAGTTGAAGCTGTTGCCAGACAACCTGAGGCAAGAGGTAATATTATTACTACAATGCTTCTTGGACAGGCTGTTGCAGAATCAACTGGTATTTACTCTCTCGTAATTGCCATAGTTTTAATTTTTACTATATAATTAAGTTACATATTGGGGAGTGTACAACACTTCCCTCTCTTTCTGCAATAATTTATATTTGATAATATTTTTTACATAAATTTTTATCTTAAACAAAGATTCTAAAAAAAATCTATACTGCAGAATATGCTCTAATTCAGGAGGTGAAAGTTTTGGTAAATATAAATAGTACCCTGCTATGGGAAGTTTTTAACTTTTTTGTTTTATTATGGTTATTAAAAAAATATCTTTATGGCCCCCTTACAGAAATGCTGGATAAACGGGCCCAAAAAATTAAAGGTGATTTAAATGAAGCGGCCAGCAAGAAAGAAGAAGCAGAGAAGCTTAAAAAAGAATATAAAGCTGAACTAAGCAAGGCAAGAGAAGAGGGTCAGGAAATAATTGAAAAGGCAGAGGAGCGTAGTAAACAAAGGGCTGATGAAATAATAGATGAAGCAAAACAAGAGGTTGAAATGATAAAAGAACGAAATTTAGCTGAAATTGAGCAGGCCAGGAAAGATGCATTAAATCAATTAAGAAATGAGCTTGCATCTATGGCACTACTTGCGGCCGGAAAATTTATACAGGGAAGTCTTGATGAAAAACAGCATAAAAAATTAATTAATCAATATATTGATGAACTTGATGATGAAAAGCTGGGTGAAATACATTGATTCGTAATGAAATAAGTAAAAAATATGGTGTGGCTATATTTGAACTGGCAAAGGAGAAGGATAAACTGTCAGGGGTAAAAAACGAATTAGATAAGATAATGGGACTTATTAAAGATAACGATGAGTTAAATGAAGTGTTTTTCCATCCCAGGATTCGTCCCGATACAAAAAAGAAGATTATACATGAAATTTTTAAAGAACAGGTCTCAGATCTGCTTTTTAATTATCTGTATCTTTTAATAGATAAACGAAGAGAATTTTATCTGGAATATATTATAAAAGAATTTAAAAAATTGTATAATCAAGAAAAAAAGATTATGGAAGTAGAAGTGGTTTCGGCTATTACTCTTAATGAAAAAATGAAAAACAAATTACAGAATAAAATAAAGTCAAAAATTGATAATAAGGTATTGATTAAGGAAAAGATAGATCCTTCAATTATTGGAGGATTAATAATTAAAATTGGTGATCATATTATAGATGGCAGTATAAAAAATAAACTGGTTAATTTACAAAATCATATTGAAAAAATACCAGTTAGCAAGTTGGGGGTGGAAGGAAATGAATCTTAGACCAGAAGAAATAAGTGCAATAATTAAAAAAGAAATAGAAAATTATGAAGGTGAGCTGGAAAAGGTTGGAGTTGGGACTGTATTGGATGTTGGAGATGGTATTGCCCATGTATATGGCCTTGAAGATGCTATGGCCAGTGAACTTTTAGAATTCCCCAATGGTGTATATGGAATGGTTTTAAACCTTGAAGAAGATAATGTTGGTTGTGTTCTTTTAGGTGATGAAACTAAGGTTGAAGAAGGGGATACAGTAAAAAGGACTGGAAGGGTTGTTGAAGTACCTGTAGGGGAATCCCTCCTGGGCAGGGTAGTAAATCCATTGGGTCAGCCCATAGATGGAAAAGGGCCTATTAATACAGATAATTATAGAGCGGTTGAATCCCGTGCTCCAGGTGTTGTTGAACGAAAACCTGTAGATATTCCACTACAGACGGGATTAAAGGCTATTGATTCCATGATCCCTATCGGTCGTGGGCAGAGGGAATTAATTATTGGTGATAGACAAACAGGTAAAACTGCTATTGCTATTGATACTATAATCAATCAAAAAGATACAGATGTAATCTGTATCTATGTTGCTATTGGTCAGAAAGAATCAACTGTGGCAAGATTGTCTGAAAAGCTCAGACAACATGGGGCACTTGATTATACAATTATTGTATCTGCCAGTGCCAGTAAGCCTGCTCCTATTAGGTATATAGCTCCATATGCAGGCTGTGCTATGGGAGAATATTTTATGTATCAAAAAAATAAAGAAGTTTTAATTGTATATGATGATCTTTCTAAACATGCAGAGGCCTATAGAGCTATGTCATTACTACTTAGAAGGCCACCGGGAAGAGAGGCTTATCCAGGTGATGTATTCTATCTACATTCAAGGCTACTGGAAAGAGCTGCTAAACTTAATGATGAAAATGGCGGAGGCTCACTTACTGCCCTTCCCATAATTGAAACCAAGGCCGGTGATGTTTCAGCATATATCCCGACAAATGTTATTTCTATAACTGATGGCCAAATTTATTTAGAAAGTGAATTATTCTTTTCCGGTGTCAGGCCAGCAGTTAATGTGGGTATTTCGGTATCAAGGGTAGGAGGAAATGCCCAGATTAAAGCTATGAAAGGTGTTGCAGGTACTTTAAGGTTGGATTTATCCCAATTTAGAGAGCTGGAGGCTTTTGCCCAGTTTGGCTCAGACCTGGATCAGGCTACTCAGAAAAAACTAAACAGGGGTGAAAAGATTGTTGAGGTTTTAAAACAACCCCAGTACAGTCCTATGAAAGTTGAAGACCAGGTTTTGATTATATATGCAGTAACAAATGGTTTTCTGGATGATATACCGACAAGTAATATAAGTAGATTTGAAGAAGAATTTTTGAGTTATATTAGAAGTAATTATCCAGAGATAAAAGAAAGAATTATTAATGAGGGTAAAATCTCAGATGAATTGAAAGAAGAAATTAAATCTATTATAAAAGAATTTAAAAATACATTTACAGTTAAGGAAAAATCTATAATTAATGAAACAGCCGGAGATGGAGAAGAATAATGTCCGGGATAGAGGTGGTTTTTTATGGAAACGATGCGTGATATCAAGCGTCGTATAAATAGTATAAAGAATACCCAGAAGATTACTAAAGCTATGAAGATGGTTGCTGCTGCAAAATTAAAAAAATCAGAACAAAAAGCTGAGGCTGCCAGGCCTTTTTTCAAGAAAACCAAAAATATTCTGGCTGATGTTGTAAGATATACTAAAGATGCCAGTGAACATCCTTTGTTTGCAGAGCTGGATGGAAATAAATATTTATATATAATCCTTAGTGCTGATAGAGGATTATGCGGTCCCTATAATGCTAAAGTCATAAATAAGCTTGAGAAAAGTATATCTAAGGATGCGGATATTTATTTAATGACTATTGGAAGAAAGGCGAGGGATTATTTCAAACGCAGAGAATATAATATTATCTCTGAATATCTTCAACTTGCTGATTATCCTGATTTTTCGCTTGCAAGAAAGATTGCCAGTGAAGTAATCTCATTTTATGAAGAAGGTATTATTAATAAAGTTACCCTGATATATACTCATTATGATTCACCTTTAAATCAAACTGTAAAAGCATTTTCCTTACTTCCGGTAGATATGTCAGAAGTTGAAAAAAAGGAAGAAAATAGGGTGGATTATCTATATGAGCCTGGTCCTGCAGAAGTTCTGGATCTGCTTTTACCAAAATATGTACATAATATCCTGTATTCAGCCTTACTGGAATCAAAGGCCAGTGAATTTGGTTCGAGAATGACAGCTATGGATGCTGCTACAGATAATGCTGGAGAGATAATCGATAATTTAACTCTGTCATATAATAGGGCAAGGCAGGCAGCAATTACAAAAGAAATTACTGAAATAATCGGTGGTGCTGAAGCACTAAAATAAAGTAAATAAAGGAGGAATGAGAGTGAGTGATGCACAGAATACAGGACATGTTACACAGGTAATAGGTCCAGTTGTTGATATAGAATTTTCTGGTGGGCAATTGCCAGAAATTCATAATGCCGTAAAAATTATTGATGATGAAAAAGAGATAGAGCTTATTACAGAAGCAATGCAGCAATTGGGAGATAATCAGGTACGTTGTGTTGCTATGTCTTCTACTGATGGACTGGTCAGGGGCATGAAAGCTATTGACCAGGGTCAAGCAATAAGTGTTCCTGTAGGAAAAGAAGTTCTTGGCCGTGTTTTTAATGTCCTTGGGAAAGAAATTGATAATGTCGGTAAAGTTAAGACAGAAAAAAGAATGCCCATTCATCGTGATGCACCTCAGTTTGATGAGCAACAGACCAGTACTGAAATGTTTGAAACAGGTATAAAAGTAATTGATTTAATTGCACCATATGCCCAGGGGGGTAAAGTTGGCCTTTTTGGTGGAGCCGGTGTAGGAAAAACTGTTTTGATTCAGGAATTAATAGATAATATTGCTTCAGAGCATGGAGGTTTTTCAGTATTTGGTGGTGTAGGTGAAAGGACCAGAGAGGGAAATGACCTCTGGTTGGAAATGAAGGAATCTGGTGTAATTGATAAGGTTGCTATGGTTTTTGGCCAGATGAATGAGCCACCGGGAGCAAGGATGAGAGTTGG
>CAZOON010000069.1:0-7595 GCA_964581445.1 uncultured Halanaerobiales bacterium
AAGTGATAATGAACATTACAATATATAATAAAAGGACTTTTAATATTAATGAATAATCAGTGATATTTATTTCCTGTTTATATGAGGGGAGCTTTGCCAGTAAGAATATAGGGGCAAAGATACCGGCAACAAGTAAAAAGTTAGTCATATATAATTCTTCCGGGATAGCTAAATCAAAAAGTTCTTCAATGGTAAAGATAATCATGGCTAAACCTGCAAAAAGAACGCCAGAATAAACAATTGTAACAAATAATCTGCTAAAAATATTTATTACATATAATTCAAAGCCATCCCGTTTGTAAAAATAGGGTAAATAAAGAAAGAGCAGATAAAGGGCGAGATTAAAGGCTATATATCTTGTCACTGAAACCATATTTAGCTCTTTTAATAGCAGAAAATAGTATAAGATAATTAAAAATGCAGCCAGTAGGTGGATTAATATTTTTTTTATATGAGCTATATTTTTATATTTTTCAAAAAATAACTTAATAGCAAGGAAAAGGGGAAAAGCCAGGGCGAGTGTCATGGCTATCCTGCCTAAGATATCTATTGTGTTATCTGTAAAAAATTCTTCATAATTAATAATTATAATCAAAATAAAGGTAGTTGCTGTAGAAAAAATTAAGGAAATGGGAAAACGTTTAAGGCTTAGATTTAGACTATATAGATTGTTTTTCAAAGATTTCTTAAATTTCATTTGGATTCCTCCCATTTAATGTTTAAAATCTATATAATAATATTTCTCTAAACAATGAATGATTCCTTTTGTTAAATACCGGAATGTAATATCGTTTATCTTGTAAAAATTGGAATATAAATATATAATATAATTATATTATGAACTTGTAGGTGAAATTTATGTTAAATAAAACAAGAGTAAAAGAACGAATATTATTAATAAGTAATTTTTATAATGAGCTACAAAAACTAGCAACATTAAGTAAAGATGATTTTTTTTCAGATTCGAGAAATTATGCAGCTGCGGAGAGTTATCTAAGGCGCTCACTGGAAGCTATATTTGATATTGGTCGTCATATACTTGCCAAAACCGGACAGGTTGAAATGAGTTTAGAATATAAAGCAATAGCACAGGGGCTAAAAGATAACAAAATTATTAGTTCAAACTTAGGAGAACATTTAATAAAGATGGCTGGATATAGAAATAGACTAGTCCATTTATATCATCAGGTATCAAAAGAAGAATTATATAAAATTATTTGTGATGATCTGAGTGATTTCAAAAATTTTATTCTAGAAATAGATGAATATTTGCAAGAGGATTAAGAAGGGTGAGCTATTATGAATAAATTTGTTAAAATAAAACAAATATGTCAGGAATATGATATTACACTGGCATATTTATTTGGCTCTAAAGTAAAGGAAGGGCTGAAAATACTTAATAATGAAATAATAGAGATAAATGATCCATTAAGTGATCTGGATTTTGGCCTTGTTTTTAAAAATGAAGGATCTATAAAAAAATCTTATAAATTATATAGTGAATTATATAACCTTTTTTCAGATATTTTTTTACCTTTAAAATTAGACCTGGTTTTCCTGCAGGAAAATCATTCTGTTTTTCAAAGCCAGGCTTTTTTAGGTGAATGTATTTATTATGATGATGAGGAATTTAAGGATAACTATGAGGATAGAATACTGGCCAGGGCGGCTGATTTTAAATATGTACTTGATAAATATTATGAAGAAAGAATGGAAGAAATGATATGAAGAAATTAAGTATTATTACATTTCATAAATCTACAGCGTTTTTTCACAAAAAGGAGCTACAATCTGCATTTGGTAAAAACCTGGAAATAGAGGCCTATTGCCTTGAAAATATTAATAAAAAAATAGATATTGACGGTGATCTTTTACTGATATCTTCATATGAAATCCTGGATATGATTAAACCCTGGATGGAAAAGGATACAGAGTTTGTTATTATGAAGAGGACCCTTACCATGGATGCCTTAAATAAGATTAAAGAAATTCCCGATGGTAGTGAAGTAATGCTGGTTAATTCCAGCAAATTGCTGGCTTTAGAAACTATTGCCCAGATATATGAGCTGGGAATCAGGGATATTAATCTTATGCCAGTATATCCAGAATTAGAAGAGTTACCAGATATTAAGATAGCGGTAACTCCTGGTGAAGTAAAATATGTCCCCCGGGGAACGGAGCAGATAATAGATATACAAAATAGGATAATTGATTTAACAAGTATTACCGATATTATGGCCAGACTTGGTTTTGCACTTGATGAATCTCAGGATATCTTGAAAAATTATATAAATGTGGTAGCCCCCATGAGTTATGGAGTAAGAAAACTTCTGGACAAATCAAATATTTTAAAAAGGCAGCTTGAGGTTATTCTTAATATTACAGACCATGGAATAATTGCCATCAATACAGATGGGATAATAACCGAATGTAATCAGCTAATAATTGATATACTGGAATTAAGCAGGGATGATATTATTGGGAAAATGATAGATAAATTGTTACCTCAGCTTAAACTGGAAGAGGTATTAGATAGTCGGGAAACGAAAAAAAATCAGCTTATGAAGATTAATGACCAGGTGATAGTGCTGGAAAACTACCCCATTCTTTATGAAAAAGAGCTTATGGGCGCCTTTTCTATAATCCGTGAATTTTCTGAGATGGAAAAAAACCAGCAAAAATTGAGAAACAGGGTTGTACAAAAGGGACATGTTGCCCAGTACACCTTTTTTAGTATAATTGGCAATAGCGATATTTTAAATAAAACGAAGGTCAGGGCGCGTAAAATGGCCAGAAGTGATTCTACCATACTCATTTCCGGGGAAAGCGGGACAGGTAAAGAGCTTTTTGCCCAGGCCATTCATAATGCTTCACCCCGGAAGGAACGGCCCTTTGTAGCTTTGAACTGTTCTGCTTTAACTGAAACTCTGCTGGAATCTGAATTGTTTGGATATGAGGCCGGGGCTTTTACCGGGGCAAGGAAAAAGGGGAAACTCGGGCTTTTTGAGCTGGCTCATACTGGTACTATTTTTCTTGATGAAATCGGTGAGATTTCACTAAAATTGCAGGCCAAGCTGCTCCGGGTGCTTGAGGAGAAAAAGCTTATCAAGGTTGGTGGTAATTCCTTAATCGATATTGATGTCAGGATTATTGCTGCCTCCAATAAGGACTTAAAAAAACTGGTTAATGAAAAGAAATTTAGAGAAGACCTTTATTATCGCTTAAATGTACTACCTTTGACCATTCCCCCATTGCGTAACAGGAGAGAAGATATCCCCTTATTAATCAAAGATTTTCTGGAAAAAAACAGGTATAAAAAAGAGCTAAATGAAGATATTATGAAAAAGTTAATTAAATATGATTGGAAGGGGAATATCCGGGAGCTGGAAAATTGTATTGAATATATGGTACAGATGACTGAAGGAGAAATAACAGGCCAGGATTTACCCCCATATGTCTATGAAGAGGAAGAATATCTGCTTATAAATTATAAGCTGAGTAAAGAAGAGATAATTATAGTGAGGGAAATTAATCAAAAACCGGTAAATTTAAAGGTTATGGAGATATTGCAAAAAGCAAAATTGTTGGGAGAAAAGAGGGGCAGAAGGTCAATTCTCTCTATTATGAATAAAAGGGGACTGAATATATCTGATTATGAGCTCAGAAAGGTATTAAGTGAAATAAATAAAGAGGGATTAATAGAGATTGGCCGGGGTCGAGAAGGAACAATAATTACTGAAAAAGGGAACAGGATTATAAAAGGGATGAAAAGCGTTAATTAACAAACCCATTAACCCATTAAATCCAAATGGTAAAAAAGCCTTATATTGTTTATCACTGTAATTAAGGGTTTTATGCCAGCAATTTTTGCTGGCATATTACTTGCATAATATATAAAAACACATAATAATATAAAGTGAGGGAAAACTGTGCGACCTGTTATTTGTATCAGCGCTTATTTTATCAATCAAACAGAGTTTGGCGATAACCGTGTACGGGGATTACCCGGACAGGATATGGTTATGGCCTCGATGGACTATGCCAGGGCCATCAGTAATGCCGGGGGTTTACCGGTGATTTTAGCTCATATTCTTAAAGAAGACTACTATGATGAAATTCTAGAAGCCTGTGATGGTGTATTATTTGCCGGTGGGAGTGATCTAAATCCATTATTATATCAGGAAAGCCCTGAAGAAAAATGCATGAAAGTTAATACGGTCAGGGACGAGTTTGAATTGAAATTGTTGACCAGGGCATTAGAAAAAGATATTCCTGTACTTGGAATTTGCAGGGGAATGCAATTAATCAATGTTCATTATGGAGGAAGTCTCTATCAGGATCAAGATGAGGCCCCTGAAAAAAGGCTAAACCATGCGGTTTTAAGTTTGCCGAAATGGCATCAGGCCCATGAAGTAAAGCTGATGAAGAATTCAATGGTAAAAGAGCTTTATAAAAAGGAAAAGATATGGACTAATAGTTTTCATCATCAATTAGTCAAAGAAACTGGTCCTGGACTGCATATAACTGCCAGGGCAAGTGATGGCACAATAGAGGCCCTGGAAGATAAGAGCAAGTATTTTATGATGGGTGTACAGTGGCATCCCGAAATGATGTTTCAGGAGGAAGAAGAGCAGAAAAAGATTTTCAAATTTTTTGTTGACAGGATTAAAGCCAAAAATTAAGGCTTAATCAAGTTAAGCAGCTAAGAGGAGGAAAAGAGTATGAGAAGAAAATTGGTGCTTATGTTGTTGTTATTGTCAGTATTATTGATGGGTGTTGTTAATGTTTATGCAGCAGATAAAATTGTTGCAGGTATTGCTTCACCACCAAGAACTATGAATCCTCATGGTTCAGATGCCGATGCTAATTTATCTATTATGAGCAATTTTTTTGAAGGATTATTACAGAGGGGTAATGATGGTAAACTTAAGCCTGCCCTCGCTACTTCCTATGACCGTGTTAATGAATTGACCTGGAGATTTGAATTAAGACAGGGTGTTAAATTCCATAATGGTAATGAATTTACCTGGGAAGATGTTAAATATACTATGGAAAGATTAAATAACCCTGAAGTTTCAGAGTTTATTGCCTCTGGTGCCCTGATTGATTCTGTTATGACAGTTGATGGCAATCCCTGGGTAATTGATATTAAGACAAAAGAGCCTATCCCTTATTTCGTGCAAAACCTGCACCAGATCTTTATAGTTGATAAAGAATCTACTGAAGCTCGCAGTGCTGGTGAAGTTGGTCAGGAGCCAATCGGTACAGGTCCTTATGCCTTTGAAGAATGGGTTAAGGGTTCTTATTTGAAGATGACTGCATTTGCTGATTACTGGGAAGGAAAGCCTGCCATTGAAAAGGCAGAATTTAGACCATTAACAGAGCCTTCCACCCGTTTGGCTGCAATTAGCAATGGTGAAATAGATGTATTACAGGGTGTACCGGTTAATTTTATAGATGTCATTGAAGCTAATGATAATGTGGCCCTTATTACCCGTCCTGCCCGGAGATCAATCTTTCTTAGTATGACCAATGATGAAGATTCTCCAATGTCTGATCTGAGAGTACGTAAGGCTATGTATATGGCCATTAATGAAGAAGAAATTATTGAAAAGGTAATGTTTGGTCATGCTGCTCCAGCAGCCCAGATTCCTGATGGTCCAACCATTGGTTATTCTGATAAGATTGAGCGTTTACCATATGATCCTGAAATGGCAAAAGAATTACTGGCAGAAGCCGGTTATCCAGATGGTTTTTCTGTAACACTTTCCGGTCCAAATGACCGTTATGTTCAGGATAAAGCCATTATCTCTGCTGTTGCCTCTTATCTGACAAAGGTTGGTATTGATGTTGAAGTAGATGCCAAACCTAAATCTATCTTCTTTGAAGAGGTATTTGCCAATGAGCTTGATTTCTATTTAATCGGCTGGTTTGATGGCTCATATGATTTCGGCCGCTCATTTAATAAATTAGTGCACAGTATTGATGCAGAAGGTGGCCATGGAAGTTTGAATGGTGCCAGATTTACTGCACCTGATCTGGATAAATTATATGCTGTAGCTACAAATGTTATTGACCCTGAAATCAGAGGAGATGTCCTGCGGGCCATGAACCGCCTGGCTATGGAAGAAGAGATTGCTGTTATTCCTCTCCATTATCAGGAAGATACCTATGCAGTTTATCAGGGACGCGGAATTAACTTTAAACCACGCTCTGATACCTGGATGGTCTTCAAGGAGATGTCTTTTAAATAAGAGATTTACCTACTAATAAATATAGTCAGAGGGGCCGATGGGAGTCGGCCCTCTCTGTTCTAAATATGAATTGCAATGATATATAGGATTAAATAAGTAGATACAAGGAGAATCAGAATATGATTACTTTTGTTATTAGAAGATTTCTGCAGGGACTAGTAGTCCTTTTTGTAGTTTCTTTTATTGCATTTTTTATATTTCAATATCTGGGCGATCCGGTGCTTACCCTGGCTGGCAGGTATGCCTCTCAGGAGCAACAGGCAATGGTACGGAAAACCCTGGGTCTGGACCATCCATTTTTTATTCAATATCTTAAATTTGTCGGAAATGCCCTGAGGGGAAACTTTGGTATGTCCTATGTTTCCAGGGTTCCGGTTTTAGAATTAATTATAGAGCGTTTACCGGCAAGTATTGAGCTGGCTTTAATGGCAGAGTTACTGGCAGTAGTTGTGGGTATTACACTCGGGGTCTATGTTGCTGCAAATCCCCGTAATTTTTTAAGTAAGTTCTTTATGACTGGTTCTTTATTCGGGGTATCATTACCCACTTTTTTAGTTGGAATTATTCTAATCTTTATATTTTCTATAAATTTTAAACTTCTGCCTTCTTCTGGCCGGGGAGAGGTAGTACAGATTATTGGCTCCTGGCGGACAAGTTTTCTTACCCTTGATGGACTCAAACATATTATTTTACCGGCCTTTACACTTGGTATGTTTCAGATGGCACTCATATTCAGGATGACCAGGAATACGATGCTAGAGGCCCTTGGTGCTGAATATATCAGGACAGCTAAGGCCAAAGGTTTAAGAAGGGTAAAGGTATTGGTTAAACATGCCTTAAGAAATGCCCTTATTCCTGTAATAACTATGATTGGGCTGCAATTTGGACAGTTGATTGGCTTTGCTATTGTTACTGAGAGTATCTTTCAATGGCCGGGTGCCGGTAATCTATTACTGACATCGATGTATGAGAGTGACTTTCCGGTTGTGGCAAGTTATATAATAATGGTAGCAATTGTAGTACTTTTAATAAATATTGTTGTAGATATTTCCTATGCCCTGCTCAATCCCAGAATAAGATATAAGTGAGGTTTTTAGCAATGAAGATATTTAAATCGAAGATATTTAAACACTTTTTAAATAATCCACTGGCAGTAGCGGGCACAGTAGTTATTTTGATTATTTTACTTTTAGCGCTTTTTGCCCCACTGCTTGCACCCCAGAATCCCTATGACCTGGAAGCGGTCAGTCTGGATTACTTCCTGACCCCGCCGGTCTGGATGGACGGGGGCCACTCGCCGTATCTGCTCGGCACCGATGATCAGGGCCGCTGCATTCTCAG
>CAZOON010000070.1:0-7587 GCA_964581445.1 uncultured Halanaerobiales bacterium
TTTTTCACTGGCATATATAATATCTTTATAATTATATTTTATGTCTTCAATAAAATTATTTTCTTCAAAACCTGGTATCCAACCCGTCATTACAAATAGATGCTCAACTTCTCCACAATATTCATTGCAGATTTCTTTAATTCTGCTTAACACTTTGACCTTATAATATAATTTTTTAATACTGTCTTCATAACGATGTCGGTATTTTTTTAATTCCAGATTAATTTCATCATAGGCAATATTAATACGATTCAAGCGATCCTCTGCCCTTTTCAAAATATCACGAGGATGCCCTTTCACCCTTGAAGGTAATCTATGTCTTTCAAAATATACTGAATTAAGTATATTTAAAGCCATTTCTTCATTATCTTTGCGAGCAAATGAAAAAAACCAGATATTATCCTCTTCACGATAAACCTCGATTATCAATATTGGCCAGTCTTTAATATTTTTTATTAATCTTTCAAAATTATCAGGGTCAATGCGACCAAATATTAAAGAAATATGCGATAATTGCTTTAATTCCCTGATATCAACATCCATATTTTTCATTAAACGTATATGATGTTTTAAATTTTTTAACCTTTCTCTTTCCTTATCAACCTTTTGTTTGAAATTTAATATCCTTTTAACTTTTTTACTAATAGGTTTCAGCTTTTCTTCTATGTAGTCTAAATCTACATCCTCAATATCATTAATATCCGGGATAGTTTCTACATTATTTTCTATATTTAAATCTTCAAAAATTTCCTCAATTCGCTCCGCATATTCAAAATATGGGTTTTCTTCTTTATATTTCTTTACTCTGCCCTCAGGTATATCTTTTAAAATAAAATCCTGAAAATGGGCAAGCTCAATATCCCTGTTTTTAAGGATATCGTAGCTAAGCTGGTTTAACTCATTTTTATGTCCTACAATCTGAAATCTTCTCATCTTTGCTACTGCCATTTTACCACCTGATTTAATCTCGTATTAAATATTTTTTAATCTCTTCACTATTTAATTGATACCTGACACCCTCAATAATAGTAATTATATCTTTTATTTCATATTCCTTTAAAAACAGATAGCCACTTACAATACCAATATTAAAATTTCCATTTAAGATAGATTTTTTCGCTTTTTTAAAAAGATAAGAAAGAAAATACTCTTCAAACAATATAGTCCTATCCTGACGGTCAGGAGGAAATAACATATTATATGAAGTTCCTACCAGATAAGTAAATATGTCCTCTGCATCATTTAAGCGAGATAATTCTTTTAAATCCTCTTCAGATAAACGATAATGATATGGTAATGTATAGTTTAATATTTCTTCTTGATTTAAATCATAAAAACGTTTAATTCTATATATCCAATTAATATTAAGTAAATCAATCTGTGTTCCTAATAAATCACGAACAACTCTATAATCATCGCTATTAAGCCTTTTTGCCCGTCTTCCCAATTCAGTAAAATATCTAAAATCAAGAGACATTTCTATCGGAAATAAATTTTTATCTCTCTTGTATCTTTCTTCAAAGCGATGTAATATATCATAATAATCAGTATTATCAAAAACATTAAGTAAATCTTTATAGCTCTTAATCTGAGTTAATTTATTAATCGATATTCCCGGGCAAACCCCTAAATAAATCAAATTTTCTTTCAAATAATCTTCATCATGCTCAATTAATATCGTACGTAATAATAATTTTAAGTCTTCTATCTTAAATTTATTGAACAGATACTTAAAAAATAATCTGGCAGGACCACTTAAATAAAGTAAAATAACATTATAATCATTGAGAAAACTTTTTTTTAAAGTTCTCTCAAATTTAAGTCGGTGTATCTCCTGACCGGATATTTTTTCTAAATGTTCCGTATAATCTGTTTTCTCATAAAGATAATTATATATATTCTGGATTGAAGACATTTGCAATAATTCATCATAATCTTTATCATTTAACATCTTACTCATTAATGTTTTTACTCTGGCATTTACCCCGGCATACCGAAACAAGCTCCCCATAATTACTCACCTTCAAAGCCTATAATTTCTCGCTTATATTTTTCTAATAATTCTTCTTTAATATCTTCATATTTATTATCCATTCTTTTTAATATATTTGAACTTTCTTCTTTTAAATGAACAGCATATTCTTCTGCTTCTTTTTCTGCTTTTTCAATCATCTCCTTACCTTTTTTTTGGGCATTGCTGAGAACCATTTCTTCTTCTTCTTTCATCATCTGTTTAAAATTTTTTTCAACTTTCTTTAAATTCTCTTTTGCCTCTTTTTCAATCTCACAAGCTTCTTTTTCTACTTTTATTAGTGATTCAATCAACTCTTCCCGCAATATATCACCTTCTTTAACATAAAACTTTGATATCAATTATACTCTTGTTTAAGTTTAAAGTCAAACATATAAAAAGGCTGGAGAATCAATGATTCTCCAGCCTTAAACTCACTTGTTGTTTATAGTTGCCTGGGCAGCGGCTAACCTTGCTACTGGCACCCTGAAAGGAGAGCAGGATACATAATCAAGCCCAATTTGATGGCAGAAATCAATGGAAGCCGGGTCACCTCCATGTTCCCCGCAAATACCAAGTTTAAGATCTTTTTTAGCTTCCAGTCCTCGCTTTACAGCCATTTTCATCAAGGCTCCAACTCCTTCCTGGTCAAGAGAACGGAAAGGATCCCTGGCTATAATCTCCTGGGACTTATAAGCACCAATAAATTTACCGGCATCATCCCTGGAAAATCCTAGAGTCATCTGTGTTAAATCATTTGTTCCAAATGAGAAAAAGTCTGCATTATTGGCAATTTTATCTGCAATGACTGTTGCCCTGGGCACCTCAATCATTGTACCAATACGATAATTAAGTTCAATAGTACTTTCCTTTATTATACTATCAGCAACTTCACAAACGACCTCCCTCATTTTCTTTAACTCTTCTTCAAAACCAACCAGAGGAATCATGATATCTGGCTTAACATCAATATTCTCTTCTTTTTTAACTTCTACAGCGGCAGTAATTATTGCCCTGACCTGCATTTCATATATTTCCGGATAGGTAATACCCAGACGACAGCCTCGATGTCCCAGCATAGGATTTTGCTCTTTCAACTCATCAATCTTATTTTTCAATTCTCCTGTACTTAATTCAAGGTCATCAGCTACTTCATTAATTACTTTTTCTTCCTGTGGTAAAAATTCATGTAATGGTGGATCAAGCAGCCTAATTGTAACAGGTCTTTCTTTCATCACTGAAAAAATACCCTTAAAATCCTCTCTTTGATATTTAAATAAATTATCCAGGGCCTTAATTCGTTCATTTTTATTATTCGCTACTATCATTTCGCGAACATATTTTATTCTATCTTTATCAAAAAACATATGCTCAGTGCGACATAATCCTATACCCTCAGCCCCAAAGCTTACTGCCTGCTCTGCGTCTTTAGGTGTGTCAGCATTAGTCCACACTCCTAGTTCTCTAATCTCATCAGCCCAACTCATTAAAACAGCAAAATTATCTGAAACACCGGCATCTGTTGTTTCTATCTTGCCCACATAAACATTACCAGTATTGCCATCAAGTGAAATATAGTCTCCTTCATTAAAAACCTTTTCCCCTGCCTTAAACTGATGATTCCGTTCATCAACTTGAATTTCACCAGCACCTGTCACACAGCATTTGCCCATACCTCTGGCAACAACAGCGGCATGTGAAGTCATTCCACCCCTGGAGGTTAATATACCTTCAGCCTTAACCATACCTTCAATATCCTCAGGGGAGGTTTCTGTCCTTACCAGAATTACAGCTTCACCCTTATCTGATGCATTAACAGCATCTTCTGTTGTAAAATATACCTTCCCTTCTGCTGCCCCGGGAGAAGCGGCCAGTCCAGTAGCTACCAATCTGGCCTTTTTCAACTCTTCTTCATTAAAAGTTGGGTGAAGAAGTTGGTCAATTCTATCGGCTTCAATTCTTAATAAAGCAGTATCTTTATCTATTAAACCTTCTTCAACCATATCGACCGCAATGTTAACTGCTGCCTCAGCTGTTCTTTTTCCTGTTCTTGTTTGTAGTAAAAATAACTCACCTTCCTGTATTGTAAATTCAATATCCTGCATATCATGATAATGTTTTTCCAATAAATTTATTGTTTTTATAAAATCTTTATAAACTTCAGGTAGTAAATCCTCTAATTCCTCAATTGAATTTGGAGTCCTTATCCCGGCTACAACATCTTCACCCTGAGCATTTAATAAAAATTCACCAAATAATATATTTTCTCCTGTTGCCGGATTTCTGGTAAAAGCTACGCCTGTACCAGATTTATTGCCAATATTACCAAAAACCATAGTCTGAATATTAACCGCTGTCCCAAGATTATGTGGTATATCATTTGCATTTCTGTAAGAAATAGCCCGGGAATTATTCCAGGAATCAAACACTGCCTTAATAGCACTCATCAATTGCTCTTCCGGTTTCTGAGGAAAGTCATTTCCAGTTGTTTCTTTAATAATATTTTTATACTCAATGATAATATTCTTCAAATCCTCTGCTTTTATTTCATAATCATATTTGATATCTTTATCTTTTTTAACTTTTTCTAAAACAGCATCAAATTTATATTTAGGTATACTTAAAACAACATCTCCATACATCTGCAATAAACGTCGATAACTATCATAGGCAAATCTTGGATTATCTGTTTTTTCTGCAAGTCCCCTTACAGTTTCATCATTTAAACCCAAATTAAGAATAGTATCCATCATACCTGGCATTGATATTACTGCACCTGATCTAACTGAAACCAGGAGAGGATCTTCCCTGTCACCAAATTTCCTTCCCGCCTCCTTTTCTAGATTATGTAAATAACTATAAATAGTATCTTCCAGCCCCTTATCCAGCTTTTCTCCCATTTCATAATAATTAATACATGCTTCTGTTGAAATAGTAAATCCCGGGGGAACTGGAAGCCCAATTTTTGTCATCTCAGCAAGATTTGCTCCTTTACCTCCAAGTAAATTCTTCATCTCTTTACTACCTTCTGAAAATCCATAAACAAATTTTTTCAATTTACTCACTCCTTGTAGAATAAATTATATCTTTCCGCATATCCATAATAATACTTGCGGTCTCTTCAACGGCCTTGTTACTCACATCAATAATAGCACAATTAATTTGCTTCATTATATTTTCTGCATATTCAAGTTCTGATATAATTCGGTCCATTTGTACATATGGCATATCATCACCAAGGCCAAGAACCTTTAACCTTTCCCGTCTAATATGATTTAATTTAACCGGATCTATATTCAAACCAATTACTTTTTCTGATGATATATCATAAAGTTGATCCGGGATAGGTACCTCTTCAACAATAGGAATATTAACAACTTTAATATTTTTATGGGCAAGGTACATACTGAGCGGCGTTTTTGATGTGCGTGAAACACCTATTAAAACTATATCCGCCTTAAGTATTCCCCTTGGGTCTTTGCCATCATCATATTTGACTGCAAATTCAACTGCTTCTACCTTTCTAAAATAATCTTCATCCAATCTTCTAATAACTCCAGGTTTATAAATAGCTCTACTATCAAGAAACTTAGTAAATGTATCCAGACATGGAGTCATTATATCAATATATTTAATATTATTATTTTTGCATTTCTGAATAAGATAATCCCTAACTTCAGGTATAACCATAGTAAAAACAATAATAGAATAATTTTTTTTTGCCTCATCAATTACTCTATCAATTTGCCTTTTTGTTTCAATATAAGAATATTTTTTAAATGAATAATTTGCAGTAGTAAATTGCTCGGCAGTAGCCATAGCAACCTGTTGTGCAGTCTCACCTATAGAATCTGATATTATATAAATTATGTAGTCTTCTAACACAAATAATCCTCCCTGAAAATAAAATAATAAATTTTATAGTAATATTATAACACCCATGCCATCCTTAAACAAATTATTTTATATTTTCACTTTTTTCTTTCAAATAATTAAATATATCTTCAGGGATATATCCAGCTTCAATATCTCGATCATCAAAATTCTCGTAATAATAAAAAGTTTCCAGGGACTCCTTCAATTCCCGGTCGAAAATATCATTGATCTCTCCAGAATAATAAGAAAGTACATTAAGAGAAATCTTAATTACTTTTACTATATCATTCTTTATCTCTATATTTTTGGCATTATTTTCTCCATAATAAAGGTAGAAAATATCCAACAACCTTCTCAATTCCTTTATAGGAGTTTTATGATCATCGACCCTTAAATCTATATATCTATCATTAAAACCTCGATAACCTCCATTTTTTTTCACAACTTTCAGAGCAGCAGACTGTCGTCCCCGCCTATCTCCTCCAGCCTTTTGTCCAGCAAAAAGGACTGCAAGCAATCTATCAGCCAGTGGCCCATCAGTGTTTTTATAAGAATATAACATATTATTAATAACTTTCTCACTCTCAATAATGTTCCCCTGTATAGCAATATTTTTTTCAGCGTATCCTCCTGCCCATTCAAAACATTCAGCACCTGTAAAGGTGGCAGATCTACCACTCGCATCAACAATGCCAAGCTGACGTGTTTCGGAATGACTATCTTCTGTTGTTAATATATTTATTACTTCAGAGGGATATTTACCAGAAGTCAATAATTCCAAACCGTTATTACCATATAATGGGTTAGTTAGTGCCTGAGTTGCAATAGCTCCTATGCCAGCCTTTGCCCAGGGTACTACTGAACCTACCGCCAGATATTTAGACTGCACGGCAATACCCAGTTCTTCTGTTTCAGGGTCACGTGCAACAATTGAAAATGTTGCTATAATATCTTTTTTAGCCATAACATTCTCCCCTTATAAAATTAAGATTTCAATTATTATTAATTATAACATAAAAAAAGTATTTAATCATTTGCAATGTATATTCTAATATGATAATATAATAATATAGTTAACAATTTCACAAAAGGGGCTGTCATATATGTCTAAAAGAAAAAAAATCATTCTATACTTAGTCGTTTTTTTAACTGCATATTTTATTCCCTTTGCTAATCATGATATACAAAAAGCAATTATTGAATCATTCCGAATGTTACAGGAATATGCTAGAGAACATGTTCTCTTCTGTTTAATACCTGCCTTTTTTATTGCAGGGGCAATTGCCAATTTTATCTCTCAGGAGGCAGTAATAAAATATTTTGGAAAAGAAGCTAAAAAATGGGTTTCATATACTGTTGCTTCTGTTTCTGGTACAATTTTAGCAGTTTGTTCATGTACAGTATTACCTCTTTTTGCAGGCATCTATAAAAGGGGAGCTGGCATTGGTCCTGCTACAGCCTTTCTCTATTCTGGACCTGCAATAAATATACTGGCAATAATCCTTACAGCTAGAGTACTGGGCTGGCAATTAGGATTAGCGCGAGCTATTGGAGCTATTTTATTTGCCCTGGTAATTGGTTTATTAATGTCTATAATATTTCGCAAAGAGGATAAAGAAAGACTACAGGGGGTAATGGGAAATAATAGTCAAGAATTAGAAGGAAGGTCCACTTTTCAAAATTTATTTTATTTCCTTACT
>CAZOON010000071.1:0-7569 GCA_964581445.1 uncultured Halanaerobiales bacterium
AAGACTTCTTACCTTATCAAGATGAATTTTTATTTCCTTTGCCCCCTGAGAGCAGATATTTACACAGTTAGTACATTCTATACATCTTTCCTGGATAATCTCTGCCTGACCATCCTCTACTTTTACCGTCTTCACCGGGCAATTTCTTACACAGGCATAGCATTCATGACATCTATCCTTTATCGTTTGTATAAAAATATGCACAATAATACCTCCTTTCCTCAGAGGAACCTCAGAGGAGAATAGGTTCATTTAAACATATGATAAATAAATCACATTTTATCTATTTCAAATAATTTTATTTAATAAAAGATATTTTATAAAAAAATAAACACTTAAAATAACTGTTATAATAGAATTCCTATTCTTATCATGAAAAATAATTATAGAATAATCCCCATAAAATAATCGATTGGGATATAATTCACATTCATCAATAAAATTATACCTTATAAATATAAAACTGTCAACAACAAGTAGAACTTATAACCGCAAAACTTTTTATCTACAGGATTTTGCGGCTATAAGTTCTACTATTTATTTAAACCATCCAGCCATTCATTTTCTTCATTAATAATTATTTTATTATTATCAGGAGCTGGTCCACCAATAAGGTTACGATTATTTAAACTATTTTCAGGATCCAATGCTATTTTAAGATCAGATTTAAAATAATCCTTTTCTTCTGGAAAGAGTTTAGACCAGTCTTTTAAAGATATTTCATTAAGCTTTAATTTATTTTTACTGGCATATAATACTGCTTCACCAACAACTTTATGTGCTTTTCTAAAGGGCATACCCTTTTTTGTTAAATAATCTGCAAGATCAGTTGCATCTAAAAAACCCGAGTTAATCGCCTCTTTCATTACTTCATTTTTTACAGTCATTGTTTCTAACATTTTAGGAAAAAGTCTTAAAATTATTTTTACTGTATCTATTGTATCAAATAAACCCTCTTTATCCTCCTGCATATCTTTGTTATAAGAAAGGGGGAGTCCCTTAAGCACAGTTAATAACTGTACTAAATGCCCATATACTCTTCCTGTCTTACCACGTACAAGTTCTGCTATATCAGGATTCTTTTTCTGCGGCATTATACTGCTACCTGTAGAATAGGCATCATCTAATTCAATAAAATTAAATTCATTACTGGCCCAGAGAATAATTTCTTCACTAAAACGACTGAAATGCATCATTAAGGTGGAAGCAATACTTAAAAATTCAATTATAAAATCACGGTCACTTACACCATCAATAGAATTTTTACTCACACTATCAAAGTTGAGTTTTTTCGCTACATACTCCCTGTCAATAGGAAATGTAGTACCTGCAAGTGCTCCAGAACCAAGAGGCATAATATTTATATGTTTATAGTTAATGGTTAATTTTTCATAATCTCTTTTAAACTTATAATAATATGCCAGTAAATGATGGGCAAAGGTTACGGGCTGTGCTTTTTGCATATGAGTATAGCCAGGCATAATAGTAGAAATATTTTTTTCTGCTATATTCAATAATATTTTTAGAAAGGACTTTAATAATTTCTGGATTTCCACAGCTTCTTCCCTTAAATATAAGCGAATATCAAGGGCTACCTGATCATTCCTACTTCTAGCAGTATGAAGTTTTTTCCCGGCATCCCCAATCTTTTCAATCAACAGAGATTCAACCATCATATGAATGTCTTCATAAGCCGCCTTAAAATCCACATTTCCCTGCTTAATATCAGCTTCTACTTCCTCTAATCCTGAAATAATTTTTTCTGCCTCTCCTTCACTAATAATCTCTGTTTTACCTAACATACTGGCATGTGCCTTGCTACCCTTAATATCATAATGATATAAACGTTGATCAAAAAATATTGAAGCATTAAAGATATCTACAAGTTCATCTGTGTCCGAATTAAACCTTCCAGCCCATAATTTCATTTTTAATCACCTCATACCATTTCCTTTAAATAAACTATATCTTTTTTCTCCTTTTTAACTTTAGCATTAATCTGTGTTGGCAAACCCCATAATTTAATAAAACCATCTGCAGATTTATGATCAAAACTATCATCTTCATCATATGTAGCAAGGTCAAATTGATATAATGAGAAAGGAGATTTTCTACCTACTGTTGTAGTATTCCCTTTATATAATTTCAATCTTACATCACCTGTTACATACTTCTGTGTAGAGTCAATAAATGAATCAAGTGCTTCCCTTAATGGTGAGTACCATAAACCAAAATAGATATTATCAGCATATTTTTCACTGATTAATTTCTTATAATGTGATGTTTCCCTGTCAAGTATTAAATCTTCTAACTGTTGATGAGCCTGAGTAAGTATCATTGCAGCTGGTGCCTCATAAATTTCTCTTGACTTAATTCCTACAAGTCTATTTTCAACCATATCTATTCTACCTATTCCATATTCAGAACCAAGCTTATTTAATTCTTCTACTAATTTTAGTGGGGGTAAATATTTATCATTTAACTTTACAGGTACCCCTTCTTCAAATGATATATTTAAATAAAGAGCTTCATCCGGAGCTTCTTCAGGTGAATTAGTCCATTGATAAGAATCAACAGGTGGTTCATTCCAGGGATCTTCCAGCTCCCCACATTCTACACTCAAACCCCAGATATTACTATCTATACTATAGGGGCTATCTTTTGTGACCTTTATAGGAATATTATTCTTTTTTGCATAGTCTATTTCTTCATTTCTAGTTTTAAATTCCCATTCTCTTAAAGGTGCAATAATTTCAAGATCTGGATCAAGTGCCCTGAAAGAAACATCAAACCTCACCTGATCATTACCTTTAGCTGTACAACCATGTGCTACAGCTTGAGCGCCTTCATTATGTGCAATCTCTACCATCCTTTTAACAATTAAAGGTCTGGAAAGGGCTGTAGCAAGAGGATATTTACCTTCATAAAGTCCATTGGCTTTTAATGATTTATAAACATAATTTTCTATGAATTCTTCTCTAACATCATCTATATATACCTTACTGGCACCTGTTTCATAGGCCTTTTTTTCAACTGCATCAAAATCTTCTTCCTGACCCACATTTGCTGAATAAGCAATTATTTCAGCATCATATTTCTCCTTTAACCATTTTATACTAACTGAAGTATCAAGTCCACCTGAATATGCAAGTACAATTTTATTAAGTTTTTTCATTATTAAAACCTCCTGTTTTTATATTCATCAAGTGAATGAATCTCTAATTCTTTACTATCATCAGCCTGTAAAACCTCTAATACCATTTTACTTGTATCAAGAGATGTTAAACAGGGAACATTGAATTCAACCGCTGCCCGCCTCAATTTAAATCCACTTCTATGAGAAATATTGCCCTGAGTTGGAGTATTAATTACTAAATCTACTTTTCCATCTTTTATAAAATTAATTACATTATCTATTTTTTTTACATCAACCCCTTTTTTTATAAAATCATCTGCTGTATTTTTACTTGCATAAATATTAAAGCCCATTTTCATAAATTCTTTTGCCAGCTCTAAGCCTTCATTTTTATCACGATTCGCCAGCGAAAATAATATACTTCCTTTTCGATCTAATTTTATATTTGCTGCTTCAAGAGCCTTTTTAACAGCCGCATGGTAATCACTGGCTGTTCCTAAAACTTCTCCAGTAGATTTCATTTCTGGCGTCAAAGAAACATCTATACCAGTTAATTTTTCAAAAGAAAATACTGGCATTTTCACAGAAATAAAATTAGCATTTGCTAATAATCCATTTGTATCTTCAAGTTCATTAAGATCTTTACCAAGCATTACTTGAATTGCCCTTTTTACCATGGGTACACCTGTAACTTTACTCAAAATAGGAACTGTCCTGCTAGACCTGGGATTCACTTCTAGTACATATATATTTTCATTTTCATCAATAACAAATTGAATATTAATTAATCCCTTTATTTTAAACAGTTTAACTATTTTCTCAGTGTAATCAATTAATTTTTTTTCATTTTCTTTTGATATGTTTTGAGCGGGATAAATTGCTGTACTATCACCTGAATGCACCCCTGCCCTCTCAATATGTTCTATTATACCCGGTATTAAAATATTTTCGCCATCTGCTACTGCATCTACCTCTATTTCTTTTCCATTTATATATTTATCTATTAATACCGGGTAATCAGGGGAAACTTTAATTGCTTCACTTAAATATTTTTTTAATTCTTCAATATTATTTATAATCTCCATACCCCTACCACCAAGTACGAAAGACGGCCTGACTAAAACCGGAAAACCCACTTTATCTTCAGTCAATTCCAGTGCCTCTTCTAAACTGAAAACATTAATCCCTGTAGGGGCAGGAATATTATGCTCTAACAATAATTCATTAAATTTTTCTCTATCTTCAGTAAGCTCAATATTTTCTAGATTAGTACCAAGTATTTTAACACCGATTTTATCTAATAATTTTGCAAGATTTATTGCAGTTTGACCACCAAACTGTAAAACTACACTATCTATACCTTCTCTTTTAATAATATTCTCTACATACTCAAAAGTCAGTGGTTCAAAATACAATTTATCTGCAATATCGTAATCGGTACTAACTGTTTCAGGATTATTATTAACTATAATAGCCTCAATATTTTCTTCCTGTAATGCTCTTACAGCATGAACACTACTATAATCAAATTCTATACCCTGGCCAATCCTTATAGGACCTGAGCCAATCACCAGAACTTTCTTGCCTTCAGTAACCTTTACTTCATCTTCCGACTCATAACTTGAATAATAATATGGAGTAGCTGCTGAAAATTCCGCTGCACAGGTATCTACCATTTTATACACTGGACAAATATTCTTATCTTCTCTAAACTTATTTATTTCTTCTGCGTTATACTTACTTATTTTAGCTATAAGGACATCACTAAATCCATTCTTTTTATATTTTTTTAAATTAATTAATTCCTTATCTTTCTCTATTTCTTTAAGCATTTCAGTAATTACTTTAAATTTATAAAGATAAAAGAGATCAACACCAGACCATTTATTAATATCTTCTGGAGAGATATCATTATATAATGCCTGCAGAATATAATAGATCCTTTCATCTTTGGCCTTAGTAATTAATTTTTTTATTTTTTCAATATCAATTGTACTTGAAAAGAAATCAGGAACATTTTGATCAAGTGAAGCAACTGCTTTTAAAAAAGATTCTGTAAAATTTCTGCCTATTGCCATTACTTCACCTGTAGCCTTCATCTGACTACCAAGACTTCTATTTCCCTTTTCAAACTTATCAAATGGCCATCTGGGTATTTTACTAACAACATAATCAAGTGCAGGCTCAAAACAGGCATAAGTATTTTGGGTAATTGGATTTTTTATTTCGTCAAGATTCAAACCAAGTGCTATTTTTGCTGATATTTTAGCAATAGGATAACCAGTTGCCTTAGAAGCAAGTGCACTTGATCTACTGACCCTTGGATTTACCTCTATTACATAATAATTATTGCTTTCGGGATTAAGGGCAAATTGAATATTGCACCCACCTTCTATTTTTAGAGCCCTGATTATCTTAATTGAAGCAGTCCTTAATTTTTGATATTCTTTATCATTTAATGTCTGGCTGGGAGCAACTACTACACTATCACCTGTATGAACCCCAACAGGATCAATATTTTCCATATTACAAATAGTAATACAATTATCAGCAGAATCTCTAATTACTTCATATTCAATTTCTTTCCACCCTGCCAAACTTCTTTCAAGCAATACCTGATTGATTCTACTTCTCTTTAAACCAAGTTCTAAAATATTTTCTAATTCTTCCTGATTCTCTACTATTCCGCCACCACTTCCCCCCAGAGTATAGGCCGGCCTAACAATTATTGGAAAACCATATTCTGAAGTAAAATCATTTGCCTCTATTATATTATTTACAATCATACTTTCAATTACTGGCTCATTAATATCTTTCATTAAATTTCTAAATAATTCTCTATCTTCTGCCTGCTCAATTGCTTCCAGCTCAGTCCCCAATAAACGTACACCATATTTTTCTAAGATACCATTTTCAGAAAGTTCTACTGCAAGGTTAAGTCCAGTTTGCCCCCCCAGTGTTGGCAGAAGACCATCTGGTTTCTCTTTTTTTATTATTTCCTGTATATAATCCAGGGTAAGGGGCTCAATATAAACTTTATCAGCAATATCATTATCAGTCATTATGGTAGCTGGATTACTATTAATCAATATTACTTCAAGACCTTCTTCTTTTAATGCTCTACAGGCCTGTGTTCCTGAATAATCAAATTCTGCTGCCTGACCAATAATAATTGGACCAGATCCTATAACAAGTACTTTTTTTAGATATTTTTTAAAAGACATATTAAACCACCTTTACTCTACTACTTCCTTTTTTATTACCTTCAATAGATGAAATAAATTCATGAAAAATATAATTTGAATCTGCGGGACCAGGAGCTGCTTCTGGGTGATATTGCAGGGAAAAGATGGCGTAATCCGTATATCTCATTCCCTCAATAGTCTGATCATTTAAATTTCTATGAGTTACTTCGATTCCTGAAGGCAAATTATCTTTAAGTGCATAACCGTGATTTTGAGTTGTAATGATTACTTTCCCGGTATTAAGATCCTTAACAGGATGATTCCCACCATGATGTCCAAACTTCATTTTATAGGTACTTCCACCTAATGCAAGTCCCAGTAATTGATGTCCAAGACATATACCAAAAGTAGGAATTTTCCCAATGATTTTTTTTATCTCTTTAATAATTTCACTTAAATCCCCTGGATCTCCGGGTCCACTCGATAATAAGATACCATCTGGGGAATAATTCATTACTTCCTCCTTTGATGTATTAGCTGGAACTATTATTAATTCTGCTCCTGCATTTTTTAAATATCTTAAAATATTGTATTTCACTCCAAAATCCATTACAACAATCCTGGGACCATCACCAGAAACCAAAACAGGCTCAGAGACTGAAACCTCTTTTACCAGATTTCTTTTTTCTTTAACTCCAGTAAATAATTTTTCTTTAAGATTTTCAATTTTTTTAAATTCACTGGATATAATCCCAAACATATTACCGTTTTCCCGTATATGTTTGGTTAAAGACCTTGTATCTATATCTGTAATCCCTGTTTTATTATTTTTAACTAAATATGAATTCAAATTATTATTACTTTGCCAGTGATGTGGATTATCACAGGTATTTTTAATAACTAATCCTTCAAGGTGTAAATTATATGATTCAATATCTTTTTCGTTAAATCCATAATTTCCAATTAAAGGATAGGTTAGCAGAACTATTTGACCTCTATAAGATGGATCTGTTAAAATTTCTTCAAAACCTGTCATACTTGTATTAAAAACAATTTCTCCCCAGGTAGTTCCTTCCTGTCCAAGTAATTTACCAGTATAATATTTTCCATCTTCCAAAAAAAGTGCTGCTTCCATTTTTTATTCTCCTTTCAATCTATAATAATAAAACCTCTTCTCCTAAATTAGAGACGAGGTTGCTTTCCCGCGGTACCACTCTTTTAAATAAGTATAAACATTTAATCCATAAA